>CAKSQS010000002.1 GCA_934486705.1 uncultured Eubacteriales bacterium | reverse complement strand
CACACCGGTCTTGCTGCCGCAAGCGGCAAGGAGCAGGGTCATGATTAAAGCCAGCGCAAGCGCCGTAATTCTTTTTGCGTTCATCGTTTTCTCCCTTTTTCATTGCTTTTCAATATAGCCGCTTATAGGCTCGGTATACATATTGTCGTCCGTTACGGGCTTATAGCGTTTGCCGTCGTAAACATCGGTAAAACCGTTGGTTGCTTTATAAACCTCGTTTGTCTCGGTATCGTAAACGCGCTCGTAACCGAGTATCGCGTCGCTCTGCTTTTGGCTCATAATATCCTGACTTTTGTTGCGGCTCTCCCATGATGACATAAAGCCGTCCATAGTCTGATTAAAGTTTTGGCTTATCTGCTTTGAAAGCGCAACCTTTTCATTGCTTGCCTGATTTGTGGCGTTTACAAAGCTTTCCGAATAATCAAGCGTTTTCATACATTCGGTAAGCACGCTTTCCCATTCTATAAATGTGTCCTTCGCGGCGGTGATTGCCACCACATTATACGCCATATAGTACCCGCCGTCCGCCTGCTTCAGCTGATAGCCCACAACCGTTCCGTCGGATATAGTCGAACTGCCGAAATCCACAACGCTTGCAGAAAACATTCCCTCGCCCTCCTTGCCGCCGTCGGTAAAGGTTGCGCGCAAAAGCTCCTCGCCGAGTGAATATGCCTTTAAATTGCTGTTTGAAGCAAACCTTTCGGTCACGGTGAAATTGTCGTAACGGGGGAAGGTGAAGCCCGCATAAGTAGTATCCGTTTTAGAGGCGAAATCGCCGTAGGCAGAGAAAATTTTAAAGAAATTCTCGGTAGAGGGATTTTCGAGCACAACCGCGTTTGCAAACAGCGCCAATTGCGAATTTCCCTTATTATAAAGGCTTTGATATGCCGCCTTGCCCGCCTGCGAGTGTAAGAGGCACTCCGCTTTAAGCAGAATATACATACCGTTAAGCGGCTCATTCGGGTCGCTTACGCGTATGGTGTGGTAAATATTCGCACCGCCCGCAGTTACCTTCCAACCCTTGGGTATTGTAATGCTGAAATCGGCTGTCTCATATTTTTCGGTCTGCACCGCCTTCGCCGCCGTTTGCGTAACCTTTATGCCGCGTTCGGTCTTTACGGTTTTTGTGCCGTCGCTGTTTGTTACGGTTTTGCTGCCGCAGGCGGTAAGGGAAAGTGCAAGCAGTGCGGAAACAGCGGCAGGAAGTATTTTTCTTTTATCAAAATTCATATGCTTTACTCCTTTATTAATCACGGTAGGCTCGGTAAAAGCCGTTACATTCATATTTATAATATTCGGCGTAGCCCTCGGTCATAATTTCAGAAATCGGTAAGAGGGTGTAATCATCGGTTATTACGTGGCTTGTGCAGATATTGCGCACATCCTTGTAATAGTTGGTAAGCAGGGTTATTTTTCTTAAAGTAAGGTTGCAGTTAAGGTGCGGTGCGGCGGGATAATAGGGCGAAACCGAGCCGTCGGGTGCTGTCTGCGCGTTTTTATCATTATCGTCAAGGGGCTCAGAAGCATACACAATTTCATAAAACGCGCAGTTCGTCATAAGAATATTGGTATTGAAAAGCCTTATCGGGGTTTCGTTTCCTATAGCCGTTAAATCAAGGTCGTAGGCTATATATTCCCGCCAGCCCATATCTCTGTACCAATTCCACTCGGTAGTGTTTTTATCAAGGTATTTAGCCGTATCAATAAGGCTTACCCTTTTGCCTGTAATGGCTAACATCGGGAAGCGGTGGCGGTAAACCTTATCGGCGTTTAAAAATTCCGAGGTGCAGTCGGTGAGTGTTTTACCGTCAGATGAATAGCGGTAAACCTTTTTGAAAAGCGGATATTTACCTGTATCGATTTTTTCGGGGATATAAGAAGTAATAGGCGATTGACCGCTGAGCTTATAGGCAGAGCCGTCTTTAAAATAGAAATTGCACATTTCGCCGTCGTAGGTGGCGTCCCAATACCTCACCTCGGCGGTTGACGGCAGCGTGAATGTTTCTAAAATATTTTTGCCGTTTGAAAGCGGCGAATTAAAGTTTGCACGGTAGGTTTTGCCGCCCGAAACTATCATATTGTCAATGTCTGTGCTGTAGGAGTGGTCGACAAAGCAATCAAATTCCGAGGTTATATCAATAATACCCTCGCCGCCGATAATTTTTTTATAATCCGATTGGTCATACGGTTTGCCGCGCTCCTTTAAAAGCGCCTGCTCTAACGTTACGGGCTCTGCCTGTGTCGAGGCGTTAAGCGAGGTATCCTTTTCACCGGTAGGTCTTGATGTTTTCCCGCCGTTACCCGCACACCCGCAAAGCAGGGTGAAAGCAAGCAAAAGAGCCGCCAAACCCCGCGTTTTAAATACTGAATTTATTCTCATTTTTCTCTCCCCGTGAAAAAGAATATTCTTATAAATATTTTAGCATATACAATATAATTACGAAAAAATAATTTCCGTTAAGGCATTTGCCAAAACGGAAATTTTGGTACTTTATTTTTTAATGGTTTTGTTGTATAATGTAAAAAAACATTACGGACGTGAAAATATGAAATTTTGCGATAAACTTAACGAATATATAGAAATGCTTGACTGCACCGCCAAGGAGTTAAGCGCGCTTTCGGGCATATCTACGGCGACTGTAAGCCGCTACCGCTCCGGCGAAAGGCTGCCCGATGCCGAAAGCGAGGCTTTTTCATCACTTATAAACGCACTGGCAGACATTGCCGAAAATAAAAAAATTGCCCTTAGTTTGGAAGAAATACGCGCGCAGCTTCTTGCCTGCGAAGGACTGGTTTCTGCCGATAAAGAACAGCTGCGGCTTAACTTCAATACGCTGATATCGGTGCTTGATATAAATATTTCAAAGCTTTGCCGCAGCACAAATTACGACAGCTCAACCATTTTCCGTTTCAGAAACGGTTCTCGCCGCCCTGCCGACCCCGAACAATTTGCCGAGGCGGTGGCATCGTTTGTCGCTCGGGAAGTAAATTCCCCCGCCGACCTTGCCGTGCTGGCAGAGCTTATAGGCGAGGAAACCGACGACCGCGCCGCAAGATATGAAAAAATCAAGGAATGGCTGCTATGCGGAAAATCGGAAGCTCCCGAAAGCGGCGGCATTGCGGGATTTCTTGCAAAGCTTGATGAATTTGATTTAAACGAGTACATAAAAGCAATACATTTTGACGAAATGAAAGTACCCTCCTTGCCGTTTCAACTGCCCACTTCAAAATACTATTACGGGCTGAAAGAAATGATGGAAAGCGAGCTTGATTTTTTAAAAGCGACCGTGCTTTCAAAATCAAAGGACGACGTTACCCTTTACAGCGATATGCCAATGACCGAAATGGCAAAAGACCCTGATTTTCCGAAAAAGTGGATGTACGGAATGGCGCTTATGCTCAAAAAAGGGCTGCACCTTAACAATATACATAATATTGACCGCTCGTTTGAGGAAATGATGTTAGGTCTTGAAAGCTGGATACCTATGTATATGACGGGGCAAATATCCCCCTATTACCTCAAAAAAACGCAGAGCGGCGCTTTTAACCATTTTTTGCGGGTGTCGGGCGCGGCGGCGCTCTCGGGCGAGGCAATTGCGGGCTATCACGACCGCGGCAGGTATTATCTTTCAAAAACCAAGGACGATATAGCGTACTATAAAAAACGCGCAGAGGACCTTTTGAAAAACGCGGCGCCATTAATGGAAATTTACCGGGAGGACAGCGCACGCAGGCTGAGCGCGTTTATGCTTGCCGACGCGGAAAACGCAGGCAGACGCCGCAATATTCTCACCGTGCCGCCGCTTTATACCGCGGGAGCGGATTTCCTTGAAGGTCTGCTTGAAAACCGTAAAATACAGGCAGAGGATAAAAATAAAATTCTTGAATTTGCGCGTTCGCAGCACGAAATTGCGAAAAAAATTCTTGCAAACGGCAGCATAACCGACGAAATGCCCGTTATAAGCCGCGAGGAATTTGAGCGACACCCGGCTGTTCTGCCCCTTTCGGGAATGTTCTACGGTAAAGATATATGCCTTACCTATGATGAATACTCAGAGCATATAAAGCAGACCGAGCAGTTTCAAAAAGCGCACGAAAATTACACCGCGGAATTTACAAGGACAAACGCGTTCAGAAATTTGCAGATTTTAATTCACGAGGGGCAGTGGGCTATGATTTCAAAGGGCAACGCCCCCGCGATTCATTTTGTAATTCGCCACCCGAAGCTGCGCGGCGCAATAGAGAATTTTATTCCACCGGTTGTGGAATAAAATCAGCTTGATATATTAAAAATAAAAGAGAATAATAAGCTTATAACAAAAAGGAACGGAGTGTTATTATGTATAAAAATATTGAAAAAGAAAAAGCGCTTTGCTTAAAAGACCTTGTGGATTACAGCGATGGTCAGGTAGTAAGCAAAACGCTTGTGCAAAACGAGCTTGTAAGTATGACGGTTTTTTCGTTTGATAAGGGCGAGGAAATTTCTTCCCATTCGGCCGGCGGCGACGCTATGGTAACGGTGCTTGACGGTAAGGGTAAATTCACCGTGGGCGGTAAGGAATATATTTTAACAGAGGGCGAGACTCTTATAATGCCCAAGGGCATACCGCACGCCGTGTTCGGAATTGAAAAATTTAAAATGCAGCTTACGGTATCTTTCTGATACTGTTGACAATGCTGTAAATACCCCTCAGTCACTAACGTGACAGCCGCTGACGGCGGCGGTCCCCTCTGTCAACTGGCGTTGACGTCTCCCCACACCGTGGGGAGCAACCCCCTCTGTTTTGACTTACGTCAAAAAGAAAGGAGCCTTTGTTTTGTGCAAAAACTTATGAATATTTAATTTTTTTCCCCGAATACTATTTTCAGGGGTGAAAATATGGGGATAATTCAATGCGCCGAAAACTGCAAATACCAGTGTGACGGCTATTGCACGCTGAATAAATGCACGGCGGTCAATTCCCTTTCGAGTGCTTGCCCGTATTTGCAGCCGAAAGAGGACGCGCCTACTTAATAAACGCCACCGCGTCGGATAATCTTTTAACGCCCAAAAGCTTTATTCCCTCGGGCGCGGAATTTATTTGTTTAAGACACGCCGACGGCAGTATACACCTTGTAAAGCCCATTCGCGCCGCCTCGTTTACCCGCGCCTGTGCGCGCGGAACGCTGCGCAGCTCGCCCGATAAACCTATTTCGCCGAACGCTACGGTGTTTTCATCTATAGGAATATCGCGCAGCCCCGAAACCAACGCCATAGCCACGGCTAAATCCGCTGCGGGCTCGTCAAGCCTTATACCGCCCACAATGTTTATATAGGTATCAAGATTTGAGAACATAAGCCCCAGTCTTTTTTCAAGCACCGCAAGCAAAAGATTCAAGCGGTTGTAATCAAACCCGGCGGCGGTTCTGCGCGCGTTGCCGAAGCCGGTTGCCGCCACAAGCCCCTGAACCTCGGCTAAGATCGGGCGCGTACCCTCAATAATACAGGTAATGCACCCGCCCGAAACATCGCTCATTCTGCCCGAAAGCATCATAGCGGACGGGTTTTCAACCTCTGCAAGCCCCGTTTCGGTCATTTCAAAAACGCCGATTTCGTTTGTTGAGCCGAAACGGTTTTTTATTGCCCTTAAAATGCGATAGGACTGATTTCTCTCCCCCTCGAAATAAAGCACAGTATCAACGATATGCTCCATTACCTTAGGCCCTGCAATATCTCCGCCCTTATTCACGTGACCTACAATAAAAACGGGTATATCAAGGCTTTTGCCCGTGCGCAAAAGCAGGTTAGCCGATTCGCGCACCTGAACTATGCTGCCTGGCGACGACGAAATATCGGGGTGTTGCATGGTCTGAATTGAGTCTATCATAACAAGGTCGGGGCGGGCTGAGTTTATATATTCGCACACCGTTTGAACGTCGGTCTCGGTCATAACGGAAACGCTGTCGCTCTCAACGCCTAAGCGCTTTGCCCTTAATTTTATTTGTATTGCCGATTCCTCGCCCGATACATAAAGAATTTTAATATCACGCTGCAGCGCGTTGCAGACCTGCAAAAGTATGGTAGATTTTCCTATGCCGGGGTCGCCCGAAAGCAGTATTACCGAGCCTTTTACTATTCCCCCGCCGAGCACCCTGTCAAGCTCGGATATTCCCGTTACAAAGCGATGTTCGTCCGCCGCGTTTATTTGCGAAAGCGGCATTGCAGAGAATGTGTGCGCAGGTCGCGGCGCAGCCGAAACCGCAGATTTTTGCGGCAGGCGCACATCCTCAACCATTGTGTTCCACTCGCCGCAGCCGGGGCACTTCCCTGCCCATTTCGGTGTTTCATACCCGCACTCGCTGCAAACAAATACCGTTTTGCTTTTGGTCGCCATTTAACTTTCCTCCGTTGTTTTATGATAATCCATTATTCCGCAAAAAATGCTGAACGCCATTTTATTTTGGTATTCCTCGGTTTTAAGCCTTTTAAGCTCGGCGGTATTGCTTAAAAAACCGCACTCCACAAGCACCGCCGGCAGCGTTGCGTTGTAAAGAATATATGTGCTGCTCGTAGCTTGCTTATTGACCCTTGAATTTTCGGGCTGCAAGAGCCGCACAATTGATTTCTGTATATCCTCACCGAGCTTTTTTGATTCCTCTCTGCCCGCGCTGTAAAACACCTGCGAGCCTGCTGCGGCGGAAGTGGTGAATTTATTCAGGTGAATACTCACAAACACCGCGTCGGGGTAATCCCGCATTAGCTTAAGTCGGTTTTTAAGGTCGCTTTTTTTGCGGGCGGCTATTTTGTCGGTTTCAACGTCATCGGTTGAAACGTCGCTGTCGCGCGTCATAATAACCTCGTATCCCCCAAGCTTTAAAAAATCTTTCAGCTTTAAAGCGATTTTCAGGTTTATTTCCTTTTCCACCGTCCCGTCGGGCGCAACCGCGCCGCCGTCAAACCCGCCGTGGCCTGCGTCAAGAATAATCGTCGGTCTTTGATACACATTTCCCGAAACCGCCGTTTTTGAAAAATTGCCGCGCAAAAGAGTACTGAAAAAAGCAAGAACCAAAATCAAGGATAACACCGCCGCTATACGTCCCTTAAACATTCCGCAATCACTCCCATACAGTTTAAAATATGTTTTCGTGCGGAGCGGTAGAACATTTTACGGCTTTAAACATTTATCCGTATTTTATTATAATCCGATTCCGAATTTTTTTCAATATCAAAAAAACAAAGAGTTCTGATCGTTCCGTTTTTTTTACGCAATGGTCAATCCTATCTGTTTTACCGCCTCAGCGTTTAATATCTATCGCAAACCATATTGCGGAATACCGTTTTTCGGATTTCAGTCTTATTTTAAGGGCATTTTTGTCAAATTCATATTGCATACCGTCGGCGTGATAGCAATCCGAAATTTCAAAGCCCTTGCGCAGCCGCTTTGAAAGGTCAATTTCACACTCATTTTCCGCTGCGCCTATTTTCCACACCGCCAGCATTGCAATGTTGCTTTTTTCACATAAAAAGCCCAATGCATTCCACGTGCGGTCGTTAAGACCTTTAAGACCGAGCGGCCAGAACGGGTAAGCCTCTGCCATATACGCTCTGTATCTTTTAAATAACGCCGCACCGTCGGCAATAAGCCTGCGGTTCAGTGCGTCGGCATACTCAATACGCCCCGAAAGATACATTACACCGCAAAGCGAGGTTACCATATTAAATGCGGTTTGCTCCCCGTCGGAAAATTCTTTTATATATTCGCCGTTAAAAACGGCGTCGGCGGGTTTCAACCTGTCGTTATAAAGCATCGGGTATGGGTACGCCCATATTCCCGCCTTTTCTGGCGGCATACAAGCGGCGCTGCCCGCCGCAATTGATGGATACCGTGTGTAAATTTCCTGGTCGCTGGTGCTTTGTAGTTCAAAATAACTGAGCGTGCCGTTATCGGAGCGCATAGCTCCGCTGCCGCAATTTTCTATAATCAAATCGGGATAATCGCGGTATACACCGTTTATAAAGCTGTAAAACGCATTGCTGTGCGCGATCAGATTTTCACACGGGCTGCTCTCGCCGTCAATACCTATAACGGTGCTCATATTGTAATCGTTTTTAATATACCTTATTCCCATAGAGTAAAGCATATCTATTACGTTTCTAATATGCTTTTTCGTTTCCTCTTTTCTGAAATCAACCATTTTACAGCCTGTGCCTATGGGTATTCCGTTTCTGCTCAAAAGGTTTTCGGCGTTTGCGGCAAACTCAGAGCCGATAGCCGCCGATTCAATTTCAAGCCATATTCCCGCCTGCATACCCTTTGAACGAATGTAATCAATTATCCCTTTAAGACCGTACTTACCGTAAAGCTTGTCGTTTATATTCCAATCGCCCTTAAAATCGAGCCAGCCGTCGTCCATACAGAAAATTTCGCAGCCGACCGCGGCTGCCGCATCGATAAGCGGAATAAGCTTTTCGGCGCTCGGCATTGCCCAAAGGCAGTTCATATAATCGTTAAAAACAAGCGGTGCGCCGCTGCCCGACGGTTTTCTCAGCGAAAGCCGCCGCTTTACATCCGTAAGTTTGCGCACTGCCGCCTCAAATCCCCCTGCGGCATAACCGAAAAAGCCGCGCGGCGTTGTAAAGCTTTCGCCCTTTTGAAGCGTCTTTGCAAAACCGCCGTTTAAAATTGCGGCCTGCGTTCCCATAACGCAAAACGAGCCGTTTTTAACAGCCAACTCAAAAAGCCATTGAAAGCCGCCCTCAAGCTCAAAAAACCAGCTCTCGCCGTTCACGGTATCTTCAATAATCATAAGCGGGTAATGCTCGCCTGTGCTCCAGCTGCCCTGAGATGATAAAAGGAAATGCGAAAAACATATATGGTCGGACGTCTTATAAATTCCAAGCTCATCTATATGCTGCGAACGCCACTGCCCCTCGCCCTGCCAATAATTTTTGCAGGTGTAAATGTTAAAATCAGTCGGTCTTTCCAATACGCCGCCCGAAATATCCTCAACAAAAAATGTGGCTGCCGTTTCCAAAAAGGCGGTTTTTTCATTTGTGTTTTCATAGGTGACCGATTGTATAAGCACGTCCTCAACACCCGATTCAAGCCTATGAACCGTAGCCTTAAAACCCGCCGAATTATATATTAAATCGGTTTTTTCGGGGGTGATCTTTTCTTCTTTATAATTATTAAAATCAAAGCAGGAAGCGGCGCCTATCGGCGTTTGACCGCCGTTTGAATCGGCAGAAAAATAATATCCCGCAGTATATGTTTTTTTCATAGCATCACCTTATTTTCAATATTGACTTATTATTTTTTTAAGACTTATCACGTCTCTTATATCAATAATTCCGTCACAGTTTGCATCGGCGGTAGCGGCAACATATTTTACCGCGCCCAAAATATATTTTCTGAGTATGATAAGGTCTGCCGCTTGCCTTACGCCGTTGCAATCAATATCACCGGGATATGCCTCATATGCCGCAAAATCCGCCGATTTTACAGCTTTAAGGCGTGCTCCCGCGGCATAGCAAACGCCGGTTTCAATATCACGCCAACCCATAAACGCATAACCGTTTCTATGGGCGGGAGCGGGCAGTCTGTACTCGGCATCCTGCGGTACAAGCATTTCCCCTTTATTAAACCGATTTTTCAGAAATGTAAGCGTGTACATTTTTTCTATTCCGGTAAGGGCAACGGAAAAATAACCGCTGCGGTTTGAAGAAGAAATACCGAAATAAACATTCTCACCGTTTAAATACAAATCACGGAACTTTTTCGGAATAATCCCCGTAATCTTCCTCTGCCCCAGGGTAAAGGTAACGGTTACGTCGCCCGCGTCGTTCACACCGAAAAGCACTTCAAACGGATGTCCGTGAAGATTTTTATATTTCAGTATATCATCCTCCGCAATAGCTGTCAAATTACCGTAGGGATTACTGCCGCTGTAATAGCTTACAGTACCGCTGAGCGTATCAAAAACAACCCGAAATTTAGGTAATTTCTGCGCAGAGTCACCTATGCAAATTGAAAATTTCAAAAGATTATCCTCATATCCCTCATTTTTTTCAAGACCCGCAAACGAAAGCTTTAAGCCTTTTAGCTCCTGCATTTCGGAGTACATAATACAGCCGCCTATATCGCATCCTTCAAAACTAAGACTTACCCCGCTGCGGCAGCTCCCCTTAATATAATCTTCAAATGAAGCCGCCGCACCGTCCGTCACCTTTGTCATTTGTGTTTCATCGGGTGTTTTTTCTGTTTTTTGATATATGCCGGTAAGCTCAACCGAAAAATTATAAACCCGTAAGGGGTCAGCCCTGCCCGGACCTACCGCAAAATAAAGCTGTTCAGTGCCGAAATCGCCCATAAGAGCTGCAAACGAAGACGGTATTACACCGCAAATCTCAGTACCGCCCGTGTTCAACGAGCATATAACAGAGCCGTCGGTATTCAGCGAAAAGGTTACGGTAAAAGAGCTTTGCGAAAGCTCACTGTATTTAAGCTTATCGGAGCGGGCAATTTCGGTAGGCGCAGTCGCTCCGTTATAATAGCTCAGCGTACCGGCGGAGGTGTCGATCATTATACGGAATTTATCCAAATCAATTGTTTTTGAAAGCATTACCGTTACAGACGGGTCGCCTGTACACCCATCATTTTTTGTAAGACGTTCAAATTTGAGCGAAAACCCGTCGACGCGGTATTTTTTAAGCGAGGTTATCCGCCTGCCTACGTCCCCGCCGTTGTATGTAAGCATTACCCCGTGCTGAACACCGTTGTTTATAATATTCTTGATCTCCGGAATATTGTCGTGCCAGAATGTACCGAAATCGGTAAAATCACCGGTATCGGGAATAAAATATTCGCATATCGGGGCAGTATATTCAATTCTGTCGGAGTCATCCTCAGGCTCTTCCGGTATCGGCTTTGAAATACCCGCTCCGCGCTCGCCGCTGCCGGTTATTAAAAATTTGCCCGTATCACGTGCGTTTACCGACGCCGCAAACGAAAGAATTTGTTCTTCCGTTCCCGATGCTATAAGTTTGCCGCTTGATAAATCCGTAACGGTGTAGGCTTCGTACCCCGAAAGCCCCATTTCATAAAGACGCGGCGTTACGGTCAGCTCCGTTTTTTCATTCGTTTCGTTCGGAATAATAATAATTCCCCTGTTTCCGTAATAACGCGCATATGCTTGCAGCTTAGCGCCGCCTGATACTTCCGCCTTGCATATATTTGAATTTTTATGGTTTTTCGGAAAATATTCAAATATATCGGAATAAGTGCGGCGTATTTCAATCATTTTTTTTACATCCTCAAAATATCGGCGGTTATCATCATTTTTAAGCAGCTCACGCTTAAATGTGTTAAGATACAGTATGCGCGTGTAATCGCCGTCCTTGGCGTTGTTAAATTCCTCACCCATTACCCAAACGGGAATAAAGGGGGAAAACAGCGCCTCATACCCCATAATAAGACGATCGCCGCGGGATGAATACTCGTAGCTGTCGTGGCAGCAAAGCTGAAAGGTGTAATACCTGAATTCCCCCGATTTATGTATATCCTGCGCTTCGGGCGCGCCTATCCAGATCCCGTTTTTTATACTGTCAACTATATTCCTTTTAAGAAAAACCGATTCAAAATGCTTTACCGATATATAGTCCGGTCCCTGAACATCGCCCTCGGATAAATCGTACACGGTATTATCGTTATTTTTGGTTTCCGCGAAATATATAAGCTTGCGCCCCGCGGCGCTTATGCTTTTTCTTATTCTACCGTCAATTTCATACCCTGCGGTTTGCGGCTCGGAGTCAAAGCGCAAGCCGTCAATTCCGGTTTTAACGGCTATTTGCGTTAATGCGTTTATATAATATTCCGCAAGAGCCGCGTTATCCCACCTGAAATCACGGCAGGTAACCTCCTGCGAATAGCTTTTAAACCACTCGGGATGCTCCGATATAAGCGGGCTTTCCTTTAAAACGCCGAATGAAACCACATCAAAAAGTATTCTTATATTTCTTTTGTGCGCCTCCTTTACAAATTCCGAAAACACCTGCCAGCCTTTTTCATATTCCTCATCGGTCAACTGCCGCCAATTTTCGCCGTAAGGTATAAGCCCCGTAAGATAGGGGTCTATGGTTTTTATTCCCATATTTGAATATCCGTTTCCGTTTTCGCCCTTATCGCTTACAGGCGTCAGCCACAGCGCGTTAATGCCCGTTTCGGCACAATGGTCAAGCAGCGGCAGCATATCGTAAAACGTTCCGAAAATCGATACGTTTGTTTCGCCTATAACAGCGGAGGAAAGCCATTCGGGCGTGCCGTTTTCATAGGTGCTTATCAGCCCGTCGCATTTATACTGCGGCAAAAGATAAGAATTGTTAATATACTTTTCTCTGCACAAAATTCCCGTAAGGGTAACGGAAAAGGAATTTACGCCTCCCGGCGCTATCGCGAAATAAATATTATTTTCGGGCAATTTAAGCGGTAGAACCGCTTTCATCTGCGCATAGCCCCGCACGCTTACCGTAACCGAAACATTTCCGTTTCCGTCACCGTCAAACATTAAGGTAAATTCCCTGTTTTGCAGCCTTTTATACTGCAGTACCTCGCTTTTCAATAAAATATTCTCGGCATTATTAAAGCAAAGCGCCCCGGCTGAGGTATCAATATATAAGCTGTTACCGTAAGCGGCGTTAATATCCTCCGTCAGCATTACAGCCATTACGGGATATTCTTCCCAGAGAGCCGATAAACCGCCGAACCTGAGCGATAACCCGTTCACATTATATTTTTCTCTGCTGCACTGGCGGGCATTTGCGCCGACATTTGTAAATACCGAGCTTTCTCCCGCGGCAAATACTCCGTTTTTAAGCGGGATAAGGCTGTTGCCCGAACCCACGGTTTTTCTGAGGACAGCGCCCGAGGGCACTGTGTATTTATCGCTTTTAATTCCGGTAATATCAACCGAAAAATAATACCGCGCGTCATCTATCGCCTTTCCCGGCGCTACCGTTATATACGAGTCTGCAAGCTTATTTGCGTAGCTGCCGCAAAAGCTTGCCGGAATAGTTCCGTAAATCGGGTTTTTCCCTTTTACTTTTACAATGCATTTCATACCGCCGTCCGACAGCGAATAAAAGCTCATAATAAAATCCGTTTGCGAAATATTTTCGTATTTAAGTAAATCGCTGCTTAAAAACACCGTGGGCGAAACCTCTGCATTATAAAAGCTTAATGTGCCCTCAGCCGTATCAGCCATTACTCTGAATCTGCCCAAAGCCTCGGTCTGCTCCGCCGCAGATATCGCAAAGCGCAGCGCACCGTAAGCATTGCTGTTCTTTTTAAGATTTGAAAATTTTAAGGAAAGACCGTCAAAATTATATTTGTCCTCTGTGGTTATCCGCCGCCCTACGTCTCCGCCCGAAAACGTCAGCCTTGTACCCACAGCTTCCCAACCGTCAAAAACCGTAGTTTTTTCGGGAATATTATCCGTTATTCCCGTAATTTCTTTAAACGCCCGCTTATCGGGCACGGTAAAGCCGCCGTCCTGCTTTTCAACATATATTCCCGTGGTTTTAACCGAAAAATAATTTATACTGTTTGCGGGCGAAACCGTAAACCGTGCCGTTTCACAGCCGTTTATAAGCGAGAAAAACGAAGACGGAATTGTTCCGTAAAGCGCAGGCGCATTGCCTACGGCAATAAAAACCGTACATTCCCCGCTTAGATTTACGTTAAAGCCCACAACAAATTCATTTGCGGAAATATTATCGTAGCTAAGCTCCTCGCCGCTTATAATCGTAACGGGCTTTACCCCTGCGGTGTAATAACCGAGAGTCTTATTATCGGTATCAATTACAATTCTTACCGCGCCTATGCTGTCGGCGCTTTGGGTCAGTGTTATTGCAAGCTCGGCGTTTTCGCTCTCATAGCCTTCTGTCTTTTTAAAGCTGCCGAACCTGAGCCGCAAGCCGTCTATAGGGTATTTTTCGGCGCTCACATGGCGGCTGCCTATATCTGTTCCCGAAAATTCGGACACCATACCACAGGGAAAGCTGCCGTAATTACCGTTAAGCAGCCGATTTTTGCCGTTCGATACCTGTTTTATAAGAGTTGAGGATATAGGTCTGGTGTACTCATCGTATTTAATTGCGGAAATATTTACCGTAAATTCGTCGGTTGTGCCTTCCGCAGCGGAAAACGGCGAAATACCGATATACGAGGACGCAGCGTTTTTCCCGGTTTCCACCGCATATTCCCCCGGAATATCAGCCGTTAAGTATTTGCCGTCCCGAGCGGTTATTTCAAGTGCCAACGCGCCGTTTTCCTTTGCCTTGAAGCCTATATCAAAGCCGTTCGCCGCAAGTGATGCGTATTTTAATGCGTCATTGGTAATAAGCGCCGTTAAAGCGGAATTTTCACCCGAGCGATATACCGTTCCGTTTTGTGTATCAAACAGTAAAATAAACCTTCCGGCCGCGCCTGTTTTCGAGACCAAAATGCTGAATTTAGGCGCTGACCCCGTGCTGTTCTTTTTAACAATACTGTCAATTCTTAAATAAAAACCGTCAATATTGTATTTTTCGGCGGTAAACACGGCGCGTTCATACGCCCCGCCGCTGAAATGCAGCGCAACCCCGCATGGGGCAGTGTCTTTATACCTTTGCTCGACATAAGGTATACTCTCGCTGAATTTTTCCTGCGGGTCTGTAAAATCTTCCTTACAAACCGTATTAAAACCGTCGCTTGCTTGCCGTGCTGCGATTACCTGCTCAGCCTGTGCCGCTGCGGGCGCTAAAATAGGCATTCCCGCGGCAATTATAAGCAGGTTTAAAAATACGGCGGTAATTTTAAAAAGAAATTTTTTATACATTTTGATCTCCCCTCAGTAAGCCTAACCGAAATCATAACGGCGCTTCGCCGTTATGCTACGAAGCGCCGTTATACCGATAAAAGCCTATTGTAATATACAGTCTGCTTAGGAGCAATAAGCTTATCGGCTCAAAAGCTTTTTGAGCTTTATCATATCGATCAAGTCAACCTTACCGTCGCCCGATATATCTGCCGTTGCCTCAAGATACGATGTTTTTACGCCCAATAAATGCTTGGTAAGACTTATAAGGTCATCGGCACTTATTTGCCCGTCATCGTTTACATCCCCCGCCGCTCTGCGAACCGCCGTAAACACCGCGTCGCTGTTTGCGGTAAATGTGGTTACGGTTCCGTCGGGCGTGTATTTTGTGTCACCGCTTTTCCAATAAGCATAACAGCAGCCGTCTCCGAGCTCTATACTCGGGGCAACTATTCCGATTTCACCGTCGGGCACTGTTACGGTACTTATATTTTCACCGTCAATATATGTAAGCTCTCTGGTTTGGCAAAAGCCCGTAAAACGTACCGAAAATGCGTCGCGGTCAGTTGCTCTGCCGGGGGCAAAACAGTAATAGACCTCGCTGTTACCGTTAATATTTGTATAGTATTTGGTAAGATAGCTGTTCGGCAGTACTCCCGTAACCGCCGTTTTGTCACCGACGTTTATCGTCACCTTTGCGTCACCGTCATCAAGGAAGTTAAAGGTGCAGGTAAATTCGTCGGCAGAGATCGTTTCATACTTGAGCAAATCACTCTGCCCAAGGCGTGTCGGGGCGTCTGCGGCAGCCCAGTAATTAACGCTGCCGTCCGCCGTATCAATCATAACCCTTATTCGCGGCATACCGGTTTTAGCGTCATCCATAAGGCAAACCGTGAATTGCGGGTAATTTGTACCGTCCGTTTTAAGGCTGTCAAATTTAAAGCTTATTCCGTCCGCCTTAACCTTAGCCGCGCTTGTGGCGCGAGCGCCGATATCCTTGCCGGCGGCAAATGAAATTTTCCTCGCCTGCGGGAATTTAATTAAATAATTTTCAATTGCAATATTTGTGCCCAGTCCGTTAAGATTGGTTACATTGCCGACAAATACGGCGTTTGTCGGGCGCGTATATATATTGCTCTTGATTCCGGTCACATCAACGGTAAAATAGTAATCACCGTCTCTGCCGGGACCGAGAACAAGATATGAGGCTATATTCGCCGGCAAAGTGCCTGTATACGCGGTGTCTGTAATAAAGCCCTCAACCGGCTCGTTTTCGCCCGCCTTAACGCTGCACACAATTTCATTCTGCCGAACATCAAGGCTTACGGTAAATTCGTTTGCCGTAAGCGTTTCATATTTCAGTAAATCATTCTGCGTCATCAGCTGCGGAGCAACCGTTCCGCTGAAATATGAAATTGTACCCTTTTCCGTATCAAACAAAAGTCTGAACTCGGGCATATTTCCATATACCGAAGCAAACATAACAGAAAAGCTTAAGGCCTCGTTTTCGTGCCCTTCTGCCTTTTTCAGGTTATCAAAACGAATCGTAAAATCATCAAAATTATATTTTGCTCTTGAAATAACACGTTTTGTAAAATTTCCGCCGTTAAACGCAAGGTGAACGCCGGTTTTCGCGCCGCTTTCATCATATGCGGTATTTATGCCGGGTTTGTTTTGGTCGGTTATCTCCGTCCATAAATCGGTATTTGCAAAGGGGATGTAAAAGCCGCCGTCATCTGCCAAAGCAGACCTTGCCGACACCGGAAATGCCGAAAAAAGCGAGGTTAACAGCATTGCCGAGCTTAAAATACCAACGGCAGCCTTTTTAATGGTTTGCAGAAGTTTTTTCATATTGCAATGACCTCCGTTTTATTAAATTTATATAAAGCCCTATCTATTTCGGATCCGATAAAACATCAACGGCTTTTATACATACTCGCTTGATTTTTTAAAATTATTTTATAAGTTTAGTATATACTGCTGCTCGAAATAAAACTATACCCTATTTTCAGATTTTAGGGTGTTGTTTTAATATGAGCCTTGAAAATTCGGCAGATATGCACCGAGCTCCTTCAGCTTCATTTGAACCTCTTTTATATTCACGCTGTGAACATCCCCGTCAGCTCCGACGCACGCCGCCGCTGCCCCGGCAGCCTGCCCGGTTATATAGCAGCAGGGAATAACGCGCATTGAAGCCTGCATTGAGCGGTCTGCGCTTATGCACCTTCCCGCAACCAGAACATTTTGCAGCTTTTTCGGAGTCAGCGCTCTGTATGATATTCCGTAAGACTCCCCCGGGGCGTATGCCTTGTTCACATTATCCGTAAAGTCGGCAGCGCCCTTTTGGTCTGCCGTTTCGGGGTGAATGTCTATCGGGTAGGAATATCTGCCTATTTCATCATCAAAAACCTGTCGGTTAAGGAAATGCTTATAATTCATTACAATATCGCCGATTATGCGGCGCGATTCCCTTACTCCCAACACATTTGCCGTTTCAAGCAGCGTTGCTTTATCAAATCCGGGCAAAAAATCCCTGTAATATCTTTCATATTCAAGAACATTTTTTCTGCCGTAAAGCATAGCCTCGGTCAGCGAACGCTCGTCGGTATCGTCAACATGGAAAAGGTGTCCCACGTTGCCGCCGCCCACGCCCACCTCGGGGTGGGTGGGCTTGATTCCCGGTAAAATTCCGTCGTACTGTGAGAAATACCCTTTGGCATATGCCTCGCCGTATTTGCAGCCGTCAAAAATAAAATCCCTTTTTGAAAAATCAATACCGCCCCAAACACTGCAAAGCGTTGCCCCCGCAACGGCGCCGTTTTCGCCGCCGTATTCAAAGTCAGCCCCCGCCCACGCAGAAAGAGAGCCGTCTCCCGTGCAGTCTATAAACACATCGGCAGCTGCGGCATAAATACCCTTTTTGCCCGATAAAACGGCATATTTCACCCTGCCGCTGCCGTCGGTCACAACATCTGCCACCTTTGAGTAAAACAGAAAATCCACTCCGGCGGCGGTTATAAGCTCATCATAAAGCCGCTTTATAGTCTCTGATTTTACCACATACCATTTTCTGTTGCGGGCAACATCGTCAAAAAGTCGGTCGTGCACCGTCCGCCCCACTCCGCCGGAAAGAAAATTCTCGCCGTCGTCAAAATTCATAAGCTCGGGCACCAAAGCCGATGTGCTGCTGCCGCCGAAGCAGCCGCCCGCCTCGGCAAGGAAAACCCTTTTACCCTGTTTTGCACAGGCAAGCGCAGCCGCAACTCCGGCAGGACCGCCGCCCGCAATAAAAACGTCCGTCTTGATTTTAACGGCAATATCCTTAGAAAAATTCAACATATTATTTTTCCTCCCGCACAGCGTATTCGTCTATGAAAATTTTACCGCAATCAAACGGCACAAAATTGTAAGCGCTGTCCCATGTGTCGCCGCCCCTTATTTCGGGGTATGGAAAATCCTCAAAGCCGTATTTCCCTATAAAGGTATCCACGCCCACAAAGTTTGTCTTGCCCTTAATATGGTGGTGCGGCCCTAAAAGATTTCTGTTGCTGCCCACAGCGCAAATTTCAATTATATTCTCGCCGTTTTTCAGCGCGTCGGTAATATCCTGCTCATAGGGTGAGGTGAATATCTCGCCCACCGTCTCCCCTATTTTCCACCTGAACGCCGAGCAAAGCGCGTCTTCTATGCGCAACACATACCGCGCGGCTTTTTGCTTTCTGCAATAAACGAAACGGAAATTCATATTTCCTCTGTAAAACCACAGCCCCTGACTTGTAAGCTCGGCATATTGCTTTGCGGTAGGCTTTGTTATCTTAAAGCCCGCGGGCGATACCCTGTAATAGCTGCCGTGATTTTCGATTTTACCCGTCGGCGTAACGTCAAAGTTACCTCTTATGTATACGCTTTCGGGCTCTTTGGGATAGAAAAATCGGTTGCGCTCGGTTTCAAAAACCTTTTCTATATTTATATTCCTTTGTGCTTTCTCAACGGTATAGCGCAGGGTTACGGTATTCTCTCCGGGTTTAATGCAGTCTGTTATTTCATACTCGTGAATATTTCTGTCAAGCCACCGGCTGCCCTTTCTGTCGGCAATGCTTATACCGTTAATGAATATTGCGTCAATGCATCTGTCCTCCGCCGCTACTCTTATATCCGATATATTCTCTGCCGCCTCAACATAAAACGGATAGCAAACCTCTGCGGTCATACGCGGATTTGCATTTTCATAAAGAATTTTTGCAACATTTATAACCGGCATAAGCTCCGATTTTTCAGTTTCTGCCGTGTAGTATGCCATATCCAGCGTAAGGCAGTTCAAATCGTCCGCCGCGACACTCTCAGGCACTATACAGCGGCTTGAAATAAGCGTTTCCTCCGTAAAATCAAGGTCGGCATATTTATCTGTTTCAATTACAATGTTTTCCATTGAATGAAGCTTCAGCTCGCAAAAGCTTTCCTTGCCCGAGCAGGTGTGCGCAAGCCTTTGCCTTTCGCCCGTGTAAATATCCCTTTTAAAAAAGGAGCATTTTCCCTCAACCGATAAAACCGCCTTCATTTCGGAAAAGCTTTCTCCGCAGCAAATATGTATTCGTCTGCCGCTTTCGGTTAAAACCGTGTGCAGGGTCACGCCGCGTATAAGCGACATATCCTGCGGATTTAAAAGCTTAACAGGCTGCTCTATACCGTACGCCTTTACAGCCTTTTCAAGCTGACATGCCCTGTTGCATATTTCGATTGCGCAAATTTCCGCAAGCTCGGGCGCGGGTTCGAAATCTATCATTGCAGGCCTTGAATTTACAAATATTACGCGTGCGCCGAGTTGTGATAATGCAGCGAGCTTTTCGAAGGTTGAGCGTTTTATGCTTTCGCACTCAGGCACTGCCAGATATTTATAACGTCGCTTTCCTACCCGCAGCATACCGTTTTCAACCGCGCCGTACTGCTCTAAAATACCCTCATCAACAATTTCCGCGTCAAGCTGAACGCTTATGAGGTTTTCAAGCGTTTGCCTGAACTGCGAGGAAAAGCTGCGCAGCTTGAACGAATCCCACGTGCCGTTAAACTCACCCGCAACAGACTCAAGGCTTGAAAGCAAGGCTACATTCGTTTCCCGTTCACCCGCCATTAAATCGTTGAGATTTTTGATCCAGCGTTTAAGGTGGGAAAAATCCTTCCACCATAAATTTTGGTATGAAAAGAACGCCGGATAATCGCGTTTTCTTATGCCCTCTATAGTAAATGCAGATAAATGACAGCACGCCGTTGTAATACCCAGAGCAGATTGCCTGCCCCATATCCATGCCAAATTTTTAAGCGGAACATCCCACCCCGAGCAGCCGAACACCTCGCACAGAGTCTCTCCGTTTCCAAGCTGCTGCGCCACGCTTGAAACCTGCTTCATAAGCACAGGACCGTGCTGCATATTTCCGAGGTGGTCAATTCCCGGCAAATGCATTGCGGTGTAGTGCTTCATAACGCCCCCCGTAGGTGAAAGCTGCACACACAAGCCGTCCTCGCAGGGAAAATGGCCTGTAAAAAGCAAATTGTTTTCGCTGCACCATTCGCTTATCTGTTTTGTAAACGCGTTGAAAAAGGCATTGCTTACAACCGAAAAATAATCTGCGCGCAGCTTTTCGGCACCGTCGCCGCCCTCTGTCAATTTCCACAGCAGCGGCAAAAGGTCATAGCCGCACTGCTTTTTAAATTTATCAGGTAATGTAAAGCTCCACGGAAAAATAACATCCAGCTGCGGCTCATCGGTAAAAACGCCTTTAATAACATTGCCGAAATATTTTGAAAATCTTTTTTTATACTCCTCGTGCGTGCAGTCGATAAAAGCCCGCACCGTCTTTTCCGACATTAAATCCACATAATGCGGGTCTGCGCGATACCAAAAAACAAGGTCGGCACGGTCTGCCTCGTTTAAATTGATCAAACGAAAGCTATCGTCGCCCGTTTTTTCAAAGGCGGCAACCAGGCGGGCTTTATCCGCCTGCTGCGGCTTACCGTATCTCAGCCCCTTCAGCTGATATTCTTCACCGAGCCCGTTCACACGCCCGCCCGCAAAGCCGCTGGGCCAACCGTCCTCGTCATATATATATACGTCAAGCCCCAAGCGCTCGGCCTCGCTTACCGCAAAGCCAAAGGCATTGAACCAATCCTCGCTCAAATAAGCTGTTTCCAGTCCCGCTCTTGCGTGAATTATAACTCCGTCAAAATAGCCGTCGGCAAATTCGGTAAGCTGTCGGCTTATTTCCTCCGTGCGTATAAGTGAATTCCAGCTCCAAAAGGAAAGCACCTTTCCGCCGTAATCGTTTTTCCGCATATTTTACACTCCTAAAAATCACATTGTTCAGGCAATACAAAAAGAATATAACCGTTCTTAAAACCCGTTCTGTTTGTCTCATCACTTAAAACACCTTAGCCGTTGGAAAGTCCCGAGTGAGAAATACTCTGCACAAAAAAGCGTTGGCAGAACATAAACAGAATAAGTAAAGGTATCATTATTATTAAGCTTGCCGCGTTTCTTGCAATCAGCGTACCGGCTGAATCCCACGAAAGCCCGGATTTAATCTGAACATCGGCAATTGAATTTGCAAGCACCCTGAGGTTTGTGAAGTACAGCCCCGAATAAGCGGTGTCTGTCCATTGCCAGCAAAATGAAAACAGAAAAACCGTTGCCATGGTTGTTACGGCGTTTGGAATCATCACCCTGAAAAATGTTGAAAAAATTCCCGCGCCGTCTATATATGCCGCCTCTTCAAGGTCCTTAGGCATTGCGGCAAATTGCTCCTTCAAAAGGTATATGTAAAGCCCCTCTTTTATGCCGAGCCCGGTAAACGAAAGAATATAAAGCGGCCAAAAGCTATCTGATAGGTTAAGGGTTATACCGCCTATTTTAAAGTAAACAAACGTGAGATACTGCGCAATATTTATGGTTTGCGCCGGCACCATCATAATAATTATAACCGCTATAAAAGCCGGCTTTGCGCCCTTGAATTTTATTCGCCCCAGACCAAAGCCTATAAGCGTGCACACAGCCACCTGTATAAGCGAAATGCTGAGGGAAAGCAAAACCGTATTTATTAAGGATTGCGGCAAATGCAGCCCTTTCGCGGCAAATCGCCAATAATACAGCGACCAATGCTTAGGTATCTGAGAAACGGTATTATCGAGTAAATCCCCCGGGCTCATAAATGAAAGCAGCAGCTTGCTTATTATGGGCTTTAAAATTATAAAGCCCAAGCCGAATATTATTAAAAACCTCACCGCGGAGTATACGCCCATTGCGGCTTTTTTACGCAATAGCGACATATTGATTTTTTTATTCATAATTTTCCACCCGCTTTCTATATAATGCCGTCGTTCTGCGACTTGCTCTTAATAAATTTAGCCAGTATAAAGAATACCGCGGAAATAATTATTGCAAGGCAAAACAGATAAATGATGCTCATAGCTGTTGAAAGCCCGAACTGATTGCGGTTAAAAGCAACCTCGTGCATATATGTAAACAACGGGCTGCTTTGAGAGCAGGAATCCACTATTGTGTAAATAACCGCAACCGCTATTTGGGGGGAAATCATGGGAAAGGTTATTTTCCAAAACGATTCCCAGCCGCTGCAGCCCTCAACTGCCGCCGCCTCGTAAAGAGACGCCGGAATTTCCTGCAGCCCCGCTAAAAGTATAAATATTTGTATTCCGCTGGCGCACACAACGTCATATATACCCGATACGGCACCGACAATTATATTTATGAGCGTTTCGCTGAAATTCAGCGAGGTAAGCAGCTCGCTGAACTGCATAAATTCAGAAAGATCCACCGTGTTTCCGGTATCAACAGCGGTATTTTCTATGAAGCCCATAATGGAGCTGTCCGCCTCTACTATTGCGCCGGTTGAAAGAATTACAGGTATAAAGAATATAATTCTCGCAACTATTCTGCCCTTAAACCTTTGGTTTAAAAGGCTTGCTATAAAAAGGCTGAACACCAGAATTACCACCATATCAATTATGAGCGAGGTTAAACCGGAGCGTAAAAGCGGAATGAAATTCGCGTCCTCTGTAAGCGCGGCGGTATAATATTCCAAGCCCTTATACGCCAGCGTATAGCCTTCGCCCGTAACGGTTATCTCGTTCATTGAAAACCGCAGGGTTTTAATAATACTCGGAATGAAAACAAACAGTACACCCAAAATCAGGGTAATAATGAAAATATACCCTGCCGCCGCCTGTCTTTTCTTTAAGGACAGCTGACCTATAAATTTCATTTTCATTCATCTCCTATTCGTAGATAACCGAAAAGCTCATTGCCTTTACCTGTCTGCCGTAGGCAGCCTTAACCGTTTCGCCGTAATTAACCAAAACCTTAACGCCGTTGGCATACCTTGTGCAGTAAAGGTTTTCGGCTAACCTCTCATAACCCGTAATTGCGGCGTTATTCACCTTTTTCAGGTATTCCCGCATATTTTTATACCTGCTTATAAGACCATCAAGCTGTTCCGAATCATTTAACGAATAATAAACCGACTCGTAATCCGTGCCTGTAAGCAGCGAATTTTCCCGCGTTATAAGCGTTGCCGACAGCGCCGCGCCGTATTCGGCGCTTTGCAGGTAATGGCGCTCGGGGTCGGCGGCAAGGTTAAGCGGCGCGCCGCAATAGGGTATCAAGCCGTGAATTATCATTTGATAAAGGGGTATTCGCATATATTCCATATCAACCGCCGAGGAGGTAAGCGGAACATTTACAAGCGCCTTTGCAAAGGGCAGAACATATGCGTTTCCGTTATCAAACATTGCGGTTTTTCCGGTTTCGGTCAGGGCGTTTTTAAGGCAATAAAGGCTTTCGGCTCTGTCCATATCATTTTTGGTGGCGTAGTCGCTTCCGAGGTATCTTCCCGCCGAGCCGAAGGAAACACTCGGCTGCTTCCCCTTTGAAAATTTCTTTTCGGCGCTCCTTAAAAAGCCCAGCGAATACTCCGAATAAGCGGTTGGGGAAACGAAATAGCAGGGCAGCATAAGCGAATTGCGCTTTCCGGTTACTATATCGTACCCGCCGTTATAAACCACCGCTCTGTTAAGGTAATGCGCGGCGGAGTTCTTTTTTGAAAATCCGTTTCCGCCGGAATAAACAAACTGAAAATCAGCGTCCAAATACAGTTCCCCGCCGTTTTTCCTCAAAATTTCCGAAAGAGCTTCAAGCTCTTTTACCGAGCCTACCTTCGGGTCAATTTCAAAGCGGTTATACGCCTTATTGGTAAGCCCGCCGTCACCGTAGCCCCTAAGCCTTACCGCAATACCGTTCACACCGCTCTCAATAAGCTTTTTCACCGTTTCGGTGATCTCGCTTACAGTAGAAAGCACTGTTTTTTTATTGTAGGAAACGCCCATAACCGAGGCAGGCTTTAAAATCATACAAAGGTAATCGAGGTACAGCAGCGTATTTTCTGTTTTCTGCTCGCTTATGCCCTTGTTTTCCAAAAGGTAATTTCTGTAATATTCAGCCATATCGGTAAATTCAGCCCTACCGCTTTCCAGGAGTACAAATTTTATTTTCGGCGATATTTTCAGCCGGTGATTTGAAAAAATATTATAAACCGGCACGTTTGTTTTCTCGCCTATATCTGTAACATCCACCGCTTTCAGTGTAAAATCGGTATATATATGGTTTGCGGGCGCTGAATTGCCTATGGTTTTTATATTGAGCCTTGCAACCTCGGCGGCAGACTCAACAATCGCCAATATTCCGCCGTCGCTTTCACTTATACCGTAAATAGGCAGCATAAGATTCTGATATGTTTTACCGCCCTCCCCCAATGTGGAAAAATCGGTACCGTAAAAGCTTTGCGAAAAATCTGTTTTATATGAGCCGTTTATTTTTATCAGCGTACCCGAGCCGTCAGGCACCACGTAATACCCTGCAGAGTCCTTGCCGCACGCCGCGAAATACTCTAAAAAATCAACGCTTTGCAGCCGACACTCCGCACTGTTTTCTGAAATCATACCCGAAAGAACCGTAGCTGTAAAGCCGTCGCTGCAAAGTCTGTATTCCACAGGTATGGTAAAGCCCGCCTTTTCGCCGCCTGAAACGGTTATATCCAGTTCCTTTACAATTTTATCGTATTGCTCGCGCGTGTAGCCTACCCTTGCCATAAAATCGGTTATTTCCGAAAGGGCGTTTTCGTTATCCTCCGCCTCTAATATATAAAGCTTGTTTTTCTTAAGGGACGGATATTTTTCAAGCATTTCGGAATACCCGCTTGCCGATTTATCATCACCGTAAAGCCTATAATAGCCGGATATTCTGCGCCTTTCGTTCGTATTTTCAAGCTTGCTTAAAACAAGCTTTTCAAAATCCTCTTTTTTGAAAACGCGCGGCGCAAAATATTTATCGGTATTTTCGCCAAAGCTGTAATATACCCTTACGGCGTCGCCGCTTTTCAGGACTCTGAAATTCCCGCCGTCAACCGAATCCTTTGCCGAATACATAAGCTCCGCTTCGCTTTGCTGCTTATAATATGTAAGCGTAAGCTCTGAACGCAGCCTTTCGGCATTTTCATCGGATAACGAGCCGCCGCCCGTTTCCGGCACAGAGGAGTAGCTCTTTCCGCTTCTTAAATCCTCAACGGTAAAATGCGTTGTGGAGCAATCAAAGCAAAGCCTTACAGAGCCGTTTTCAAGCGTTACCGTCCCGCCGTCCTCCGTGCTCCAATCCGAGTCGTTTTCGTAAGTCTCCGCCGGCATTTTTACAGCCGCCGTTTTCTCGGCGGTGCACCCGACCAAGCAATTTAAAAGCACAATAAGGCATAAAAACACCGAAGACGCTCTTTTGATTTCTGCCATTTACGAAATCCTCCCATAATACCGACTCTAATAAGTGCGGAACAAAAGTTCCTTGTAAATATTGTAAAAATACACTATCACCTGCTGCATAACGTTGGTTATAAGCAGAAGAATAAAAATCATAAGGCAAATTCCCACCAGTGTAAGCACTGCGGTAAGAACCGACTTTGAAAGCGAATAGCTGTGGGTCGTCATCATACCGAAAAACAGCAGCAGTAACACCCATATAAGGCACACGGTATCGGCAACATTATAAAACGCCGCCTCGGATGAGGTTAAAATATGCGAGAATATGAACATAGGCACGCTGAACAGCACATACGGCGTCAACGCGTAGCACGAGGCGGTGAATATATCCTTCATATTCCCCTCGCCGTCCATAAGGGCGGTAAAGCACCAATTTGAAACCACCCAAAAGCCGAGCGGAATAATAATCATAGCTATGCTGTAAAGGGCGTTTACCTCGCTGCTTATAATGCCCGTAACAACATATCCGCTGAACTGCGCCCTAATGCCGTAGCATAAAATAAACAGCGCTAAAATTATTAAGGCGGTGCGGGCGTTTCCCTTTTTTTCGCGCTTTATATCCCAAAAGCCGTCAAACGGGTGGAAAATAACATATCGCGTGTATCTGAGATAGCTCAGCGTATCGCTTTGCTTTATGCGGTCATACGCTTCGGATTTTTTCAAAAGCCTGTTAATAACCACCGCCACCGCTGCTGACGCAACAGCCGCCGCTATAAGCTTATAAAAATTATTCTTTATAAACTCATCTCTCATACGTTCAAAAACGTCGGCATACAGCTCCCTTTCATTTATGGGTTTGAGCCTTTTCATAGCGGCGCGGTAATCGCGGTGCTGAATATCGGTTTTCGCAATTCCTACCTGCGCCAATATATAGCCCGACGCCATTTCGGAAATGCTTTTCCAGGTCTTTCCCGCTTCCTCGTACTCGCCGTCGTCAAACTGTTTCAGCGCAAGATTAACGCTCTTGCCGAACTGAGTGCACTCAAACAGTGTAATAGACCCCTTTATGCGGTCGGCAACGGCTATTTTGCCGTTTATTATTTCAATAGCGCCGGCAGAGAGAAAAAGCCCCTTTTGCGAGCCGCTTCCACCGAAGGCATACATTAAGTAGCCGTCGCGGGCATAGGTATATATTTTGCCGTGCTTTGAGTCAAGCAAAAAATACGATTGGTTTTCATCCAACGCTATATCTGTAAAGCCCGGTGTTTCCTTGCTGTCATACGCCAGATCGCCGTATTTAAAATCGGCGCTCGGCTTTACCAGAACATTTTTTCCTTCGCTGTTAAGCTTTGCTACCGGAGTATCAACCGAGCTTTGCGACACTGCATATATAAAGCCGTTTTTATCAATAAGCGCGGCGGAATACTCGGTCGGCACATATTGCTGCATTTGTTCAAGCTGCTTTTTTGTGGCGAATTTTCTCCAAAGCCGCTCCGCCATATTCGGCGTAACCTGCGGCGCGCCCGAAAAGGTGCTGAATTTCCCGTTTTCATCAAGGCATATAAGTCCCTGGTTTATTCCCGTGGCAATAACATAAATGCGCCCGGCGTTATCAACCGTTATATCAGTAGGGCTGAAGGTATAATCATCGCCCAAAAGAAGTATTTCTGGCTTTTCAATTATTTTGTTCAGCTTAAAGGTCTTTTTATCAAATACCGCTATCCTTGAATTGCCCGTATCGGCAATGTAAATCAGATTTTCGTTTGCATAAATTCCTCCCGGGGTGCTGAAACCGTCGCGATTTCCGCCGTTTTCAAAATCAGAGAGAATTTTTTTAATTTTAAAGTCCGTATCGGTTATAACAATTCTGTTGTTTCCGCTGTCACAGATATAAACCGTATCTGCTCCGTCGTAGAAAATATCGTTTAAATCGGTAAACGGGGCGGTTCCCATATCCTCGCCTATAAGCGTTTTTGTAACCGTATACGGTGCGGGAAGCGCAACGGGCTTATCGGAATTATTATAGGAGTACGCAGAATACGGCAGATCCTCCGTTATATCCGCCGCCGACGCGGCAGGGGCAAGCATTATTACAGCCATTACTGCGATAATTAAGAGTGTTATATATCGTTTTTTCATTTATAACTCCTTACTGCGTAAAGCCGTGCGTTATTCCTTCATACCGGAGGACGCCATTGTTTCAATAATGTTGCTCTGGCTGAAAATGAAAATCATAACCGGAACAATAAGCATAAATACCGAAACTGCCGCCCCCACGCCGGCGCGCGATATACCGCCGGACAAAATTTGTCCCAAAGCATAGGGCAGGGTTTTCATTTCTTCCTTGTAAATATAGCTTGTAGCGCCTATTCCCCAAAGGCTCTGGAAGGAGAGCAAAAACAGCGTTAGCCACGCCGCCTTTACGTTCGGCATGACAATTTTCCAAAAGGTCTGCCACTGGCTTGCGCCGTCTATACGCGCCGCTTCCAAAAGAGAATCGGGCAGCTGCTCGATAAACTGCTTCATAAGGTATAGCCCGATAGGCGCACCAAACGCGGGAACTATTAACGAGAGATATGTATTTATCCAGTGCAGCCAGGTCATTGTAAGAAAATTCGGAATTGCGGTAACGGTTGCGTTGAACATAAGCGCCAGCACCACAATTTTGAATATGACGTTACGCCCGGGGAATTTCTTCTTTGCCAGAGGAAAGGCGCACATTGATGAAAGGATTATATGACCGACAGTGCCTGTTGCGGTTATTAAAACCGTATTGAAAATGTATCTTAAAAACGGCACCTGCGAGTTTGACATAACCGTAAACATATTACGGAAATTTTCGGCTGTGGGATTATTCGGTATAAGTCTCGGCGGGAACACCCACAGCTCATCCTGCGGCTTAAACGCATTTGCAATAATAAGCGCCATAGGAAAAGCCATAACACAGGCAAAGCAAAACAGCACAATAAAAAGCGCCGCCGTTCCGAGCCTTGAGCGGTTCACCTTACCGCTTCTGTTAAGGGCGCGCAAGCTTTTCACTCAGTTTCCCACCTTTCTTATCAGCTTTTGAACAAAATGGTTTGAAAGCACCATTATCAAAAACAGCACCGTTGCAATAGCCGAGGCATACCCCATTTCAAACCGTGTGTTGCCGTAATCCTGAAGCATATGCACTAATGTGTATAAGGCGTAATTTGAGCTTGGAAAGCCGTAAATCGCGGTTATAATATCCCCCATTCCAAAAGAGCTTGTAATGCTCATAACCGCGCTGAACATAAGCTGCGGCTTCATAGATGGCAGGGTGATGTACCAAAGCTCCTGATATCTGTTCTTTATTCCGTCTACCGCTGCCGCCTCATACTGCGTGCGGTCAACATTTTTAAAGCCGGCTATCATCGAAAGAAAGCCCGAGCCGAAGCTCATCCATAAAATAACTATTATTGCCGAAATCATCATATATTTTGAATCGGTAAGCCACTGTATGGGCGAATAAATTATTCCGAGATTTATAAGTATTCCGTTTAAAAAGCCGTATGAGTCGCCGCTGTAAATTATATTCCATATCATATATGCGCCGCCGCTGAGCGTAGGAGCATAGCAAAGCATTGTAAGCACAGCCCTCAGCCTGTCGTCAAATTCATTTAAGACCCACGCAAGCAGCAAACTCAGAAAAAAGCCGCCCGGTCCTGTTATAACCGCAAGCAGAAGCGTGTTTTTAAGCGCCAGCGGGAAAAGACTGTCCTCAATAAAAAGCCTGAAATAATTCTTCAAGCCCGTAAAATGCGGCAGCTGCACAATATCAAAACGGGTAAGGCTGAAAAACATTGCCACAAGAACCGGAAACACCGTGAATATTGCAAAAATTAAAAGATACGGCAGCATAAACAAATAGTCCTCGCGATATTTTATTATCGCAGGCGTTTTTTTCAATGCGTTGCACTCGGTTTTTTTCATTGCCAATCACCCTAAATATATTATTCCAAACCGTATTCCTCGCGCTTTGTGCGCATTTCCGTGTTAATATCGAGCGCTGCGTCGGTCATAGCGGCGCGAACGTCCTTGTTTTTATACACAATATCCCTGAAAGCGAAATCATAAAGCCGCGAGGTAAAGTACCCGCCGGGCACCTCGTCTATCGGGCTTGCAAGCTTTGATTGGTACATAAGGCTTGCGCGTACATCCGAATCCCACTGAACCGTTCCGAAAGCCTTGCTGTTTGCAGGATTATATCTTGCAGCCGAACCTACCGTGCTTTCTATCGATTTACCGTACGCCGCCTGTGTTTCCGCCGAAAGCCACCATTTAAGAAATTCCCATGAAGCCTCTTTATCCTTTGATTTTGCAAGAATTATATCGCCCGAAACGGTGGATATGCAGGAATGGTTTATTCCGTCGCCGTCATCCCGCCCGGGTACGGGCAGCATTCCCCATACTCCCTTAATTTCCGGCGCAAACACCGTAAGCTGATTATAGGCGGTAAATTCGGTCACCGCCACCGGCATTTCGCCGCTGCGGAAACGGTTGGCAAAGTCAAACGCCAGTTCAAGCCCATATTGCGTGTAAAGCATTGAATAATCCCGCATAGCGCCCACGGCCTCAGCCGAATCGAGCGCGACATTTTTCCCGCCGTCGGTATACAGCCGCCCTCCGCGCTGATAAAGGAACATAAGGTAATTGTTCATCGAGGGCAGAACGCCGAAGGAAAGCGAGCTTTTTTTAAGCGTGGGCAATACATTTTTCAGTATTTTATCCCATGTTTCAAGGTCGGAAATTTCAATGCCGAGCTCTTTTAATATATCCTTTCTGTAAAACAGCATGGGATAATTGATAGTTTCAGGCAAAGCGTATATACCGTCGTCGAAGCGGAACGGCTTGCAGGTGCTTTCCGAAAATTCCGAAAGCAAATCGGACAGATTGGAAAACTGCGCCAGATCCGTTACGGCGTTGCGCAGCGCAAGATTCATAGGCGTATCCTGACCCACGCCGAGCGATACATCAGGTCCTATTCCGGCAAGTATTGCCGACATAAGCGAATTTGCCGAAACAAGCTGTAAATCCACCGAAACAGAGCTTTTCGGCGTAAACGAGCTGTTTATGAGCGATTTCAAAACCTGCGCCTGATCCCTGCCGGTTGTCTGCCATACGGTAATTTTTCTTGTCAAATCATCGGTCATCTGCCCTACCGACGCATAGTCGGTTACAAACGACCATACAAACTGGGTAAGGTAATGCTTTGCCATAGCAAGAAAACCCGCGTCACCCTTGCCGAGCTCTCGGTTTAAAGGGTTAAAGGCGATATAATCAAGCTCAAGCGGCTGCTCTGCCGCCGAATTTATCCATGCGCCGAAGGAAGAAATATTATCCTTAAAATTCGTCAGGCGCTTGGGTATAGTGTCGCTGTCCGCCGTCATTTGCTCTAATTGAATATATATCCTTTTTATATCGGCAAGGTTTTTATCCGTGCCGCCGCCCGACGCGCTCACGCTTTTTTCAAGCTCTTTCAGCTGACCGCATATTTTTTTCATATCCGCTATTGTATCGGGTATTACCTTATCAAGGTTATAGCTGCGGTACATATCGGGGGAAACACCTGTAACAACCACTATCTCCCTGTAAATACGGTTAAGCTCGCTTAAATATTTACCCGCCTGCAAAAGCACATCCGCGCTTTTGCCAAGCCCGACCTTCAGCCTGAGCGTGTGGACGCCCTTTTCAAGATAAAAGCTGTAAGGCGTTCCGTTTCCATCAGAAATTGCCGAAAGCTGCCAGCTGCCTTTATACGGAAAGGTTATATTCGCCGCCTCGGCAAACGGTAAAGAGCCGTCTATGTAAAGCTCTCTTACACTTGCATTGCCTGATTTCAGCGCCTGCTTAAAATGCGCGGAGATCGTGTAAAGTCCGCTTTCAGGCAGCTCTACCTGCCACTCGATCCATTGCCCGACGGTTTTCCACTGAGAGCCGCCTATGGTGTTATAGCATATATGCGCCGCATTATACGGCTCAACGCTCGGCGATGTTCTGTCCGCCTGAGGGTAAAGCGTCTGGTCGGATTTAGCAGCAGCGTTCTCCCCCTGAACAGTAACGGCTGTCTTTGGCGAAACGGATTTATAGCCTGATTTTTCATAACCCGCCGCTACAGCCGCATATTCGGGCACAGGCTCAACCGCGGAAAATTCAAGCGAGCCTATAAGTATATTTTCGCGGCTGCATTTCACGGTGAGGGTGTGGCTGCCCTCGGTAAGACAGTATTTAAGCGCGCCGCCCGAATAGCCCGTACCGTCCTCTGCAAACGCCGACATCCAGCGCGGAAACTCCGATTGACCGGGCAATATCTCGTTACCCTGCGTATCATAGGCTTTGCTTTTTTCAGTATCGTTCCATACTCTTGAAAACGTAACGCCGCCCGACTCCTTAAACGGCAGTCTTCCGTCAAGCAATATATCCGTCTGAATAGGGCTTTGATACCCCTCAACCGGGTAATAATTCACCGAAAGCGTATAAAACCCCGTTTTTTTAACATTAAAGTCCCAGGTTTCCTGTTTCCCCTCTGCAATATAAACGGATTTACCCTTTCCGCCCTCATAGCTTTCGTAAAATACGGAATTATTATTCTGAATACTATCGGCGTCGAGCACTATTACTTCACCGGAATTATCCGCCCGCTCATACCCTGAAATGTAGCTGCTGTAGTCGGTCGCTCCCTCTGTGAGGGTATTCTCCGGGAAATACAATTCCCTGCCATTGCTTTCTTCGGCAAATACCTTGCCGCCCGCCGCTGCCGTAACTGTTATTACCGCCGCGGCGACTCCGCACAATAGCCTTTTTAATCTGTAAGGATTCAATGTTTACCCTCCTGTTAAAGCGCTGCCGGTTTATAATTACCGTTTCTTTTTTACTATTATTATAATTGCGGTCAATACCGCCGCTGCCGCCACCGCGGATATTGCAATTATTAAAACTGTTTTGCCGCTGTTTTCCTCATTATTTTTCACGGTGCTGCCTTTAGGCTTTGAGGGGGTACTGCTCTGAGAGCCGTCGTTCTCTGTATTTTCACCCGCGCCTGTGCTTTCGGTATCGCTCGCGGTGGTTTTATCGCCCTTTGCCGAGGTGTTATAAACGTACTTTATAACCTCCTCTGTTTTGCCTCCGGCTGACGACGTGCTGCGTGCGCCTACGCCCTCAATTAAATACACGCCCTGATTTTCATAGGGAATTTTAACGCTGAATTTTGCAATATCGCGGGCTTCGCCCTTTGCTATAACCTTATCGTTCTGCAAATCGGTAATAACATATGATTTATAGCCGTCTATTCCCGCGTCGGTAAACGGCGTATAAACGTTAAAATCAGTTCTTTTATTACTGCTCATATTCGGCACAATAACAATCGCTCTGTTGCCCGCATATCTCGCATAGGGCTGAATTTCCTCTGCGCCGTCGGCAATTACCTTGCAAATATTAGCCTGCTTTATGCAGCTTTCCGTGTTATTTGCAAAAATATCCGCATACTTCCAGCGTATTCGGAAAAGCTTTTTAACATCCTCATAAAAATCACGGTTTACATTCTTATAGGAAAAATCAGTGGGGTTTGTAAAAAGAGTATATCCCGGCGTTGTAAACGGATTATTAAATTCCTCGCCTATTTCCCACAACGGCACAAACGGCGTAAACAGCGCGCTGTAGCCCATTAACAGCCGATTTCCGCGAACGGCGTAATTATATGAATCGTGGCAGGTAAGCTGCACGGTATAATAATGGTTTCTGCCGCCCTCCTCGTTGGCAACGTCGGTATCTGTTCCGAGAATCGAGCCTGTTTTAACGGCGTCTACAATATTATATTTTTCAATAAAGCCCCTAAACGGATATGTAGTTGAAAAATCAGGCGGGTTTACTCCCCATTGCTCAAGGTCATAAGCGCCTACGCGGTCGTTGCCAAGCTCGCTTATAAACGCCATTTTTCTGCCCATATTATAAAGGCGGCTTTTAATCATTTCCGCAGGAATATATCCGGAATACCTCGGTTCAACATCGTAGCGCACACCGTCAATATTGGCTGCGGTGCATATTTTAACAACGGTATTTACATAAAACTCTATAAGGTCGGGGTTATCCCACGCTATTATAAGAGCGCCGAATGCCGCCGTCTGACCGGTGAAAAACTCCGGATGACTTTGTTTCAAGTCGGTTTTGGGGCTGAGACCCCATGAGGTAAAGTCCAAAAAAAGCCGTATATTGCGTTTATGGCATTCATCAGAAAATTTCTTTAAAACCTTTAAGCTCTCATCAAAATCCTCTGTACCGGTGTAATCAGAATCAATAGTGTGCCAGCCCTCGTTTAAATAGGGGTTATTATCGTGCTTGCCGAGCGGCGAAAGCCACAGTCCGTTTATTCCCGTTTCGGCATAGTGGTCAAGTATCGGCAAAAGCCCCATAAGCGTGCCGTCGGGACTTTTTTTATTCACCGCAAGATGAACTATAACAAGGTCCTTAAGCCAATCGGGCGAGCCGTTTTCATCAACCGTTATTGAGGGGTCGGTAACGTCAACCCACTTGGGCATAACATTGCTGTTGTTTATATAGCCGCTTTCAGCAAAAACAGATACGGCAAAAGCATTTCCCGCTGCCGCCGCCAGCACTGCCGAGCATAAAATGCATAATAATCTTTTAAGCATATTTTTTACCTATCCCCTTCTGTTTTTCTTTTTTCGGCATATAATCACCGCAGCAGCCGCTCCGCCCAGCACCAAGGCTGCTGCGGGAATAGTTAGCCACCACAGGCGGCCGACGCCTTGCGCGCTATCATTACCCTTAGCCTTTCGCCAAATGGGGCGTTTCTTTATTACCTTTTTGGGTTCGCCGGTATTTGCGGGATTTTCGGGTTCGTATGCCGTATTACCGCCGTTTTCATCACTGTCTATATACACATAGCGCGTAACGGTTTCCGCCGGCGTTTCAGGTGTATACCATGCCGCTTTTCCGGTGTAAACGTCAATATTCTGCTTAAGCTTTATATCGTGCAGCTTTACAAATGCCGCCGTAAGCTTTGAATAGTTGGTTACAAAGCTGCGCATTTCCGCTTTTGAAAGGGATAAATATGCGTTAAGCGCCGAAATAAGGCTGCCTTCATCGGCAAGGGTAATATTTTCGGGAATTTTATTTATAAGGTCAATAACCGCATTCCACTCAGCAATTTCCGCCGGGCTGTAGGGAACAAATTTTATGCCCGTAATATCAATAGAGCCCTTAAACAGCTTATCGCCCGCCTCGTAATTGCAAACGGTAGAAATGTAGCAGTTTTCGGTATCAAGAACCGAGGCGGCGTCAAGTTGTTTCTTTTCTATGGTAGCGGTAAGCGGGTCATTATCACCCACCGTTACTATAACGTCAAATGTTTCACCGTTTGCTTTAAAGCCTATTGTAAATTCATTTTGCGTAAGGCTTTCCCTTGAAAGCAGCGGGTCGGTAATCAGCGCTGTTTTGGTTATGGAGCTTCCGCCGTTTATATACAGTGTGTTGTCTCTCCCGAAAAGGAAAGCCACGCCGCGCAGCGCCGAATCCCACGAATTTGCCCAATATGCAAGCTTGTTTGTTGAGGTTTGAACATACAGCCAAAAGCCGTTGCAGCTTTCGGAAAGTATTTTGAAATTATTAAATCTTATTGCAAGACCGTCAAGCCTGAAAGCGCGGTTTATAGACTGGGCGTTTCCGTAGCCGGTATAGAAATAGGATTGGCTTATTCCGCCGTTAAACGGTATTTCGCTCATTTTCGGCGGCACATAATCGTTGCCCGCCGCCTGAAGAAGACCGCAATCGTTTAAATCGGGTATGTACCAGCCGTTTTCATCGTATCGGCTTTCCTCTTTTAAAGCCTGCGAATACATTTCAATAGCGCTTGTCAGCGTACCGTAATTTGTAACGCGGCGCGCCTGATATTGTTTGAGCGCGTCATATGCCGCCTTCAACGCTCTTATTTTATCGCCGTCGGAAATTCCGGGCTTTGCAGGCAAAGCGTTTATTCCGTCTATTACAGCCTGCGTTGCGCTGTCCGGGCTTGATTTATAAACATATTTATAGCCCACGTAATCAATAACCTGGCTGCACCTATCCTCAGAGAAGGATGAAAAAACGAAATACGCGCCCTCATCAGGGCTGCTCAGCTTTGAAATATATTCCGCCGGAATCTGCGCCGCTGCCGATTGGTCGTTTTCAAATTTCAAGGTCAAATCAAAGCCGTTGTCATCACGCTTATCAAAGGAAACCGTAAATTCCCTGCCCGCTATATTTTCATAAAGCAAACGGTCATCGGAAATAATCGCCGTTAAAACATTCTCTCCCGAAGCACCCACGGTCGGGTCAAAATCCGTTTTATAAAGCTTTCCGCTTTCAAAATCGAACACAAAGCCGACTATTTCCTTATATCTGCTGTACTGTACGTCCATTTTATCGGATAAAAGAAGGGCAAATTTGCTCGCCTTGCCCGAAATTCTTACAAGCCTGTTAAATTTCAGGTTAAGTCCGTCCAACGGATATTTGGTGTTTGTTCCTATTCTGCGGTTAGAGGGAGAAGCCGTCCACTTCATTCTCACGCCACCGTTTTCCACCTTTTCAACCGCAAATTCGCTCCATATTCCGTTTATTCCCTGCAGGCTTTGGGAAAGATCGGCGTTGCCGGTAATTATAGTATACCCGCTGTTATCCGCTGCGGCGGCTGCAACCGAAATTGCGGCTTTAAGCTTTTCGTAATTGGTAACAAGCGCCTTCTCATCGCCCGAAAGCGCCTGATAAAGTGCGTCACATATTTTAACCTCGGCATAAAATTCCGAAGTGATTTTTTCGGGCAGCGCCGTTATTCGCTCGGTAAGCAATTCAGCGGGTGACGGAGCATACTCCTTAAAGCCTATAAAATCAACGCTTTGCGTAACCTTTGCATTTTCATTTTGCCCGTTTTCCATTGCCGATAAATTAAAATAAACGTTTTCCTTATCGGTAATATAATCAAAAACATCGGCAGGAATAATTCCCGTAACATAATCCGAGACGCTGAGCGCTATCTTTACAAGGCACGTTCCATCACGCTGTACCTCAAAGCCGAAGACTATTTCCCTGCCCTTTATGTTATCATACTTCAAAAAGCCGTTTGAGCTTTCGGGGGTAATTATAGGCGTCCATATATTAGTGTTCGGGTTTCCCCCGCCGTATTTCACGGTGTAAAGCGTACCTGCCGCCGCGTCCAATATTATAACGCAGCTATCGCGGTACATACTGTACTGGGTATCGCGTTCATTCCACATATAAAGCGCCAGTCGTGCATTTTCGCCCGAGCTTCGCACAAGGTTGTAAAGCTTTAATTGCAGCTTATCAATCGAAAGCGCGTTTGCCAGCACAAGCCTGTGGTTGGTTGTGCCGTTTGTCCATTTAAGGTTTAATCCGCCGTTTTCCGATTTTGCCATTTTAAAATTATCCGGCCAGCGGTTCGGTCCGTTTAAATAATCAAGGCTGTGCGTAAGGTTACTCTCGTTTATAAGCGTCCAGCCTGTATTATCAAGAAATTTCGCCGCCTGCTCTAATGCTTTTTTAAGCTTATCGTAATTGGTTACCTTGCCCTTATCGGCAGCGCTTAATAAATCGTAAAGCGCCTTACACTCGTTCACTTCTCCCGCTGTTTCGGCGGTTATTGTATCGGGTAAAGCCTCAATGCGCTTTACAAGCGATTCCACAATAGAATATTTGTAGCCTACCACATCCAATTCCTGGTTTACCTCAGCGTTTTCATTCAGTCCGTTTTCCATTGCGGAGAACTGCAGGTTTACCGCCTCGGTATTGCTCACATAATCGAAAACATCGGCAGGCACTGTTCCCGAAACAGCCGTTTCACCGTAGGAAACAGTTACAACGCAGGAATTATTTGCCGAAACGGAAAAGTCAATATAAAACTCCTTTTCCTTTAAATTTTCATATGAAAGCCTGCTGTCGGTGATTATGGGTATCCATATATTCGCATTAGGGCTGCCCCCGCCGTATCTCACGGTGTAAAGCTTGCCGTCGGTCGCGTCAAGAACGATTATGCAGCTATCGCGGTACATACTGTACTGATAGGTTGACACAGTATCCATAAATATTGCAAATCGGGCGCGCTCGCCGCTTAAAAGCTTGAAATTATTGAATTTTAGGCTCAAATTATTTACAGCTAAAGTTTTGCCGAGCGGGATTCTGTGGTTTGTAGAGCCGTTTTTCCACAAAATATGATACCCGCCGCCCGAGGCATCCCCCACATTAAGGCAATCCCCGTAAAGTGTGCTGTAATATTTATAATTCTGGTTTGGCAAATCCGTCAGTCTGAAGGAAGTATATCCGTCGTCGTTCGCGGCGGCAGCCGACAGCCCTATACTTATTGCCGACACCGCCATAAGCAGCGACATAATGCCGGCTAACAGTCTTTTTTTCATTAAAGCTTCATTCCTTTCAGAAACAAAGCTGCCTTATTTATTTTCGGCAGCTTCGTTGGAAAATTACTTGAATACCGGATTATTTGAGGAGTTGTACATAGAATCCAGGGTTTTGTTATGCGTTGTTTTTATTGAGTCTATTGCAGCGCCCGTTGTAGTTTTTCCGTTCATTAAGCCGTCATATATAACCTTTGATATAAAGTCGGTTCTGAGCGCCATAGTACCGTAGCCTATATCGGGCGTGGACGCCTTGTGTATAAGCATATACATTTCCATATCCTTATCGGCGCTCTGCGTCTGGAAGCAGTTCATCTTAACGTCGTACTGCCACCAATCGTCGCCGGTGTAGCCCTTGGGCGGCTTTGAAAGCTCGTTGAACACCGTCATACTCTTTTTAAAATCCTTGCTTTTGAAATTGGTTGAGGTTATACACAAAACACGCGAGTTATTGGCGCAGGAGATATACTTTCCTCCGGCGTTTGGTCCTATAGGCAGCGGCACAATGCCGTAATCGAAGTTGACCTTTCCCTTTACCTGCTGTTCAAGCACCCAGCCCTCGTCTATCCAGAAAGCAACCTTTCCGTTTTTGAAAAGCTTCTGGTAGTAGCCGTCGGTATCGTAATTCAAATAGTGAGTGCCGTCGCTTATTTTCTCGGCAATGTTGTAGGCTCTGTCATTGTGTATAAGTCCGTTAAGATATGTAAGCGCGTACTTAACGTTATCGGTATCCAGTGTGGAAACAACCTTTTTGTTAACAAGCGATGCCGTAGCGCCGCCGTTTGCCGCAACAAATCCCATTGCAAGCTTTATCGGTGTCCCGCCCAGTCCGTAGCTTACCGCCTCATTGCCGTTATATTTTGTGGCGGCAATAACATATTCGCGGAATTTTTCAAACGTCCACTGATTTTTCTTAACCAGATCGTATATACCGTCTGCATTTACTCCGTACTTTTTGAGCAGGGTTTTGTTGAACACTATGCAGGTTCTTATATCAATAGGCTTCTGGAATTGTATACCGTAGGTTTTACCGTTATATGTGTTAAGCTCGGTCCAACGCGAAATATAGTTCGGGCTTTTAACGTCAATTCCGGTGCCGTTCCACGGAACAATGTAATTTGATGACGCAAGCGACAAAACATTGCAGGACAGCGGCTCAATAACATCGCCCACCTTTTTGCCTGCCATAATAAGCGGCTGGAGCGAATCCTTTGTGCAGGAATCAGGTCTTACAATGGTTATTGTACAGCCGAGCTTTTTCTGAACTTCATCAATTCTTTCAAAGAGCACCTTTTCAAATTCGGTGGTTATTCCGGATTTATCGGTAGGCAGCCAAGGCGAATAAATGGTATATTTATAGCCCTTTACATTAACCGCCTCAACCTTTGAATCGCCGTTGGTTTCCTGCTCTTTTACAGTCTTATCTCCCGAGCTTGCGCCGGAAGCGCCGCTTTTATCGCCGGCAGTGCCGCTGTTATCTCCGGAGCTGCCTGTCTCGCCGCCCGATTCATAATCCTCATATTCCTCATAATCCAAATAGTAGGAGGATGAATCGTTGCTTTGCTTTTTGCAGCCGGCGGATAAAAGCATCATACCCGCCAACGCCACGCAAAGCGCGCCCTTTAAAAACCTATAATCAGCCTGCATAATATTCCATCCTTTCAAAATATTTGTATATTTGTTTTAAAATTACTCTTTTTCATATGCCGCCGGCTGACTCACTATCGGGGCAATAATCTCCGGGGCAAATTTCGCGATTCTGTCATATGTATAAAGGCCGTTTATTTCCTGTTCAACATCGGTAAGCTGGGTATAACAGAAAGCGCAGAAGGCGGGGTTTTCAAGCAATACCTCGGTAAGCCCCTTAAATCTGGCTATAAACTCCTCCTCGGTTGCAGGGGCGTTTCCGTAGCCCCAGCCCTCTTTATCACCCATTTTCCAGGAAATTCCGCCGTATTCGCTCATAAAGCTCGGCTTTCCTATAAAATCGGGCGCGTCCGCAAAGAAATTGAACATTTTAATAGCCTTGCCCTCTGTGAGCGGCTTGTAGCGTTCTCTGTAAATCTCGGGGTTCTGCTCGTAGTCGTGTTCGTCAAGTATATCGGCAAGACCCGGCTTATGCGTCATACCCGAAACGTCTATAATAGGTCTGGTAGCGTCAAAGGCATGGGTCATATCAATCAGCTGCTTTAAAAGGTAATAATCCGCCGTCGGCACAATTTCATTAAGCGGACACCAACCCACAATTGACGGGTGGTTGTAATCCCTTTGAAGTATTTCAAGCCATTCGGGCAGGATTCCCCGCCACGCGCCCTCAAGCGACGTGTTAAGTCCCCAATCGTCAAATTCGCCCCACACAATATAGCCCATACGGTCGCAATGATAAAGGAAACGCGGCTCAAAAACCTTTTGGTGAAGGCGCGCTCCGTTAAAGCCCATTGCCATAGAACGCTTTATATCGTTCTGCAGCTCCTCGTCAGAGGGCGCGGTATAAAGACCGTCCGGATAGTAGCCCTGGTCGAGTATCAGTCTTTGAAAAACCTTTCTGCCGTTAAGGCGGAACATTCCGCCGTCAAAATCCACCGTTCTCATTCCGAAGTAGCTTTTAACATTATCCTCACCGAGAGTAAACTCTATGTCATAAAGCTCCGGACTTCCTATATCCCACAGATGAAGCTCGCTGAGAGCAACCGTCATAATCGCCGTGTTATTATGCACCTTCGCTGTTGCCTCGCCGACCTTTTTGCCGTTATAATATGCCGCTGCGCTCACCCTTTTACCATGAGCGTTTTTGCAGGTAAGCTCAACCGCAAGTGACGAATTATCCACATCCGATGTGCATTTACTTCTTACAATGTACGCACACGGCACATTTTCAAGCCACACCGTCTGCCATATGCCGGTAACGCGGGTATAGTGCGCGCCGCCCGAATAATATATTGTAGATTGCTTTCCGCTGGGCTGCGTCGGCTTTCTGGTATCATCCCTTGCAAAAACCGTTACCGTGTTTTCCCCGTCGGTAAGGAAATCGGTTATATCCATAGAAAATGAGGACATTCCGCCCATATGCTCGCCTATATAAGTGCCGTTTACATATACCGCCGTCAGATAATCGCAGGCATCTATGTTAAGCAGGGTTCTTCTTCCCGTTTCGCGCCATTTTGCGGGTATTACAAAGCTTCTTTTATACCACACGCCCAGGGTAAACTCACGGTCGTTTATGCCCGAAAGCTTACTTTCCTTGCAAAACGGAACGGTAATAGTGCCGCTTAGATGCTCCTTTAAATTCAGACACCTTTCCTGACCTGTTGCGGCAGTATCGTTTTCAAACTCCCACACCCCGTTTAAGTTGATCCATTCTTCTCTCACAAACTGCGGTCTTGGATACTCAGAACGTAAAATTGACATTTTAAAATCATCGCCCCTCAGCAAAATGCATATTTTTCTTTTTTATAATATATTTTTTTGTTGAAAAATTCAATATCCAAAATTTGTAATTATAAAAATAGTCAAATTTCAGCGTTTTCAACCTTGACTTTAGTATACTTCGCTTGTTATAATAAAACTATACCCTATTTTCAAAATATAAGGTGTGATTTTATGTTTTTCTATTTTTTTGAGCTCAATAAATATGCCGATCAGCTTTTATCGGGGAAAATTGACGTTATAAAGCTTGAAAACTCCGATATGGTTGAGCCGCATTCACATGAATTTTTTGAATTTATTTATGTGCTGAGCGGTCACGCAAAGCACCGAATAAACGATGTGGACTGCGATCTTTCTGCCGGAGATTATCTTGTTATAGATTATAACAGCGTACACAGCTATTATGACGGCGAAAATTTCACGCTTATAAACTGTCTGTTTGTTCCCGAGCTTATTGACAAAAGCTTTAAAAACGTTTCGGATTTCAACGCGCTTACCAATATGTTTCTGCTGAAAATTGACCGTATGAAGCTTACCGAAAATATTTCCGACCAAATCTATCACGATTACGACGGCAGAGTTAAAACCATATTTGAAAATATGCTTATTGAGTACACGGAGAATAAGGTTGGAGCGCTGGAAATATTAAAATGCCTGCTTTCCGAGGTTATGATATTCACCATACGTCACGCCGAAAATGTTTCAAGTATAAGCCCGTTTACGCAGTCGATTATTCAAATAATCGAAGAAAAATATGCCGAACACCTGAAGCTCGGCGATATTTGCCGTGAGCTGCACTATTCTCTGCCCTATGCAAGCGGAAAATTTAAGGCGGAAACAAAATTGACCTTTACGGAATATGTTCAAAAAATAAGAATTGCCGAAAGCTGCCGCCTGCTTACCGAAAGCGAGAAAAGCATTACCGATATAGCCTTTGAGGTGGGGTATGCAAACATAAAGTTTTTCAATAAAATTTTTAAGGAAATAACAAACACCACGCCGCGCGAATACAGAAAGCAGCATTTAAACCGACCCTGAAATATACAAGGTCGGAATACAGCCGCCGAAAACCAAATGAAAATGCCGTTAACAGCATTTGCATTTCTTGCAATGCATTTGCAGGTGTATGCAAAAAGAGCTTGCATTTCGGAACACTCGCCGTCAATACCGCAATTCAGTGCCCCATAGTATATAATAGCATAAATTCCGTGCTTTACGGCAATGTTTAAAACCTCGCCGATATCAATATCTTCGGAAATAGCCTCGGGTTTACCTGTCAATGAGCTTTTGATAAGTTTAATTATATCATCCTGAATTTTCTTCATAGCTTTTTAAGTTCTTCCTGTATGTAACTAATTGACGCAATTTTTGCCTTAGTTTCTTCAACGCTTAACATAGTTGTATTGTGCGAATTAAACTCGGTCAAGGTATTGCGCTTTTCGTCGCCCTTATTAAAATATTTATCATAATTAAGCCCACGATTATCTGCGGGAACGCGGTAGAAATCGCCCATATCCACCGCTTTTGCGCATTCCTCATTGGTAAGCAGGGTTTCATACATTTTCTCGCCGTGGCGTATGCCTATAACCTTTATATCCTCGGTCTTTCCGCAGAACAGCTCACAAACTGCCTTTGCCTGGGTCTCAATTGTGCAGGCGGGGGCTTTTTGTATAAGCAGGTCGCCGTTTTCGCCGTGTTCGAACGCAAAGGGTATATAGCACTCGTTTTCACCTGTGCATAATTCGCTGCTTTTATCAAGGACTACGCTTACCGCCGTTTCACCGTTTCTGGACACAGCGGTTTTGGTATACCCGTTCCAGTTTTTCGGAAAATTAAAGCGTATTTTTTCAAACAACACGCTGTCGGCAACGGTATTATTATAAGGTATTATATGTCCGTCCTAAAAAACATCTATTTTAATCATAATTCTTCCTCCATAATTTAATGTTTATCAAAACGGTGTAATATTTCCTCCTTTCGTGCCGATTATTTTGTTTTGATACCGCTATGAAGAAAGAAAATAGGGCGCTGTTTGTAAACATATAATATTATAAAAAAATAAAAATCCCCATTCTTACGAATGAGGATTTTTGGTGGAGACGAAGAGGATCGAACTCTCGACCTTACGGATGCGAACCGTACGCTCTCCCAGCTGAGCTACGCCCCCGAACAGCGGCGTGGTAAACTCTGAAAAATCAATCACGCCGAACCGACGATATCTATTTTACTCCATCCAATACTTTTTGTCAAGTGTTCTGAACGAAATTGCTGAAAAAATATGTTCTCTTTTAATTATTTCACTGCCTTCAAGGTCGGCAACCGTCCTTGCAATCTTCAAAATACGGTCGTATGACCTTGCGGACATTCCGAGCTTATCAAACGCCAGCTGCAAATAGCCCGAGGCTTTTTCATCCATAGCGCAGTATTTTTTAAGCAGCGCGGGGGTAAGCCTTGCGTTGCAGGTAACCTCCGTTCCCTTGTAGCGCTCGTGCTGCATTTTTCTTGCACGGTTAACGCGCGCCCGTATTTCAGCCGAGGTCTCTTCCCTGCCTGCGGAATTAAGATCCGCGTAATTTACGGGCGGCACTTCAATATGAATATCTATTCTGTCAAGCATGGGTCCTGAAATTTTGCTTAAATAATTACGCACCGCCTTGGGCGAACAAATGCATTCCCTCGTGGGGTGACCGTAATAACCGCAGGGGCAGGGGTTCATTGCCGCCACAAGCATAATTGAGCTTGGATATGTAAGCGTGCCCGCAACGCGCGAAATGGTAACCTTACCGTCTTCAAGCGGTTGACGCAGCGATTCTATAACATCACGGCGAAATTCCGGCAGCTCGTCCAAAAACAGAACGCCGTTATGTGCCAAAGAAATTTCCCCCGGTTTCGGTATAGAGCCGCCGCCTGTAATACCCGCAGGCGACACGGTATGGTGCGGCGAGCGGAACGGGCGGTTGCAAATAAACGGGGCGCTTTTATCAAGCAAGCCCGCCACGGAATAAATCTTCGTGGTCTCAACCGATTCTTCAAAGGTCATTTCGGGCAGAATTGTGGGCAGGCGCTTTGCAAGCATACTTTTACCCGTGCCGGGCGGGCCTATGAGCAAAACGTTATGTCCGCCCGCGGCGGCAACCTCAAGTGCCTTCTTAGCGGCAAGCTGACCCTTTACATCGCTGAAATCAAGAGCATTTGCGGCGTCCGACGCCTTAACCTCGGTCAACGGCACGGGCGACAGCTTTTCATCCCCGCAAAGGTGCAGAATAAGCTGCTTTATATTATTTATTGCATAAACCGATATTCCATCTATTATTGCCGCCTCGGCGGCGTTTTCTTCGGGAACGAATATATTCTTAATTCCGTTTTTAAAGGCGGTTATGGCTATTGCCAATGCGCCGCCGACAGAGCGCAGCCTGCCGTCTAACGATACTTCGCCTATAAAAACGCTGTCGCTTATATCCGCGTCAAGCTGACCCGACGCCTTAAGTATTGCTATTAACACGGGCAGATCGTATATTGAGCCCTCTTTCTTCAAATCAGCGGGAGCGAGGTTTATGGTTATTCTGCCTATGGGGAACTTATAGCCGCAGTTTTTGAGAGCGGCGCGCACCCTGTCGCGCGATTCCTTTACGGCGGCATCGGGCAGACCTACAATATCAAACGCGGGAAGCCCCGAGGATATATCCGCCTCTACCTCAATCATATATGAATCGATTCCGAAAAGTCCTACGCTTTTAAGCTCAGAAAACATACGGCAACGCCACCCCCAACAATAATTTAATTATTATACAACAAAAATGCCCAAAGCGCAATACTTAAATGGGCTTTGGGCTTATCTTGCCAACGGATGAAATTTTGCGTAAGCCGCAGTGTACTTGCTTTTTACAAACTGCGCGTACACCTGGGTGGACGATATATCGGCATGCCCCAGCATTTCCTTAATATCCTTAAGCTGCGCGCCGTTTTCAAGCAGATGCGCCGCAAACGAATGCCGCAGGGTGTGCGGGGTTATATCCTTTTTAATACCCGCCTTTTCCGAATAATGCTTTATAATTTTCCAAAACCCCTGGCGTGACATTGAGCCGCCGCTCATATTGGTGAACAGCCTGTCCTCGGTCTTATCGGTGACTATTACGGGGCGAACGTTTACAAGGTAATCCGCAACCGCCTTTACCGCCGCAGGGTACATGGGCACTATGCGCTCCCTGCCGCCTGTGTGCATATGTAAAATTCCTATTTGCAGGTTAACATCCGTAACCGATAACTCTATAAGCTCGGATACGCGAATGCCCGTGGCGTAAAGCAGTTCAAGCATAGCCTTGTCCCTTATGCTCTTGTAATCGTCTCCGTCAGGCTGTGAAAGCAGAAGAATTATCTCGTTTTCATCCAGTATTCCGGGCAGCTTTTTCTCGGTTTTTTTAAGCTTTATTCCGTTAACGGGATTTTCCTCCGTTAAATTTTTTGAAATTAAAAATCGGTAATAGCACCTAACGGACGCCACGGTGCGGGTAACAGTAGCGTCGGATTTTCCCATAGCCGTTAAATACTCAACGTATTTTTTTACAAACGCCGAATCAGCCGCCGCGGGGTCGGTATTTTTTGTGGCGCAATACGCCGAATACTGGTGTATATCGCGCATATACGAATCAACCGTATTGGATGACGCTTTTTTTACGCTTACAAGATATTCTCTGAAAGCGTCGCACATATCAGCCATATTGCACCTCCTATAATAATTTAACATCCTGTTATAAAGCAAGGCTCGCACCGAACGAGCAGGACATAACCGCGTCAATAATTGCCGACAGCAGCGTAAGCAGACATATAAGTATGTACTTACTGCAATAGCTGCGAAAATCCGCCGAAAGATTAACGGGCGATGCCGACGGCAGTGTAAGCTTTGCCATACCGAGCGAAAACCGAACCGATTCTCTTGCCGCCAAAAGCAGAGCTACCGCAAAGATTATTTCCGTAGGGATAATAAGCACGGCGTTAAACGCAATGCCCTTTACCGAATACTGCGAATAAAGCAGTGCCGAAACGCTGCCGTAAAGCACGCAGCGAACTGCCGCCGCTATCGGTACTAAGACTACGCCCAAAACCGACGTTCCCGCGGCAAACACCGCAAGCAGCACAAGCGCCGAACCCGCAAACGAATTTACCGTGACCGATAAAAAAGAAGCGTTACTACGCTCCGCAACAAACCGTTCAAGATATTCCGCCGAGTAATCTGTAAGACCGGTGATTTTTTTGCCCGCAAATGTTCCCGCAGCTATGCCGGCTATAAATAAAATAACCAAAAGCACAAGCACATTGTTTTTAATTATAAATTCGGAAAGCCTGATTTTTTTAAGGCTCAATACTGTTCCTTTTTTCATATTCTTCCCTCCGGTTTCTAAGAAATAATATGCCGGAGTGGGACAAGATATACCGAAAAAACATTAAAAACTATAATTTGGGTTTTGAAAGACAAACCGCCACAAAATGTAGATTTTATGCCAAGTTATGTAAACCAAATTCTTATAACGGCGGTTTAAAGTCACGTAAACCGCAAAATCGGCAAACGCCGCATTTGCGGTCAACAATATAGTTATACAACATTTTTAAAATTATGTCAACTGTTATTTTTGCGAGGTCTAAATATTATGTTAACTTATTATGTAAATCACACAAGATATATACTTCCCACTGTTATGTAAACTCAATTTATTGTAATTGGGGCTTTAAATTTCAAAAAAATTATGTTATACTGGATTTCAGAAAATATAAGCGGGGGTTAATATGGAAAAGACAGTAATAGTCACCGGCTCTTCAAAGGGCATAGGCGCGGCAACGGCAATTCTCTTTGCGCAGAACGGCTGGAATGTGGTAATCAATTATAACGAATCCTACGAATCGGCTAACCTGCTCTGCCGTTCGCTTGTAAGCAACGGCTACTCGGTAATCACCCAAAAAGCCAATGTTGCAAACAAGCTTGAAGTGGACATTATGGTGAAAGAAGCGCTTTATAAATTCGGCAGTATAGATGTGCTTGTCAACAATGCGGGGGTGGCGTATCAGGGACTTATAACCGATACCGACGAAATTGATTTTGACCGCATAATAGACATTGATTTAAAGGGCGTTTTTAACTGCTGCAAGGCGGTAACCCCGGTTATGGTAAATCAAAAATCAGGGTGCATTATAAACATTTCCTCAATGTGGGGTCAGGTGGGTGCATCCTGCGAAGTGGCGTATTCCGCCGCAAAGGCGGGCGTTATAGGTCTTACAAAAGCGCTGGCTAAAGAATTAGCACCGAGCGGCATCACCGTTAACTGCATAGCCCCCGGGCTTATTGAAACCGGAATGAACTCAAACCTTACAATAGAAGAGCTTAACGATTTTGTTGAGGGTATACCGCTCGGGCGTATGGGCAGCGCCGACGAGGTAGCCGCCGCAGTGCGCTTCCTCTCCTCCCCTGCCGCGGAATACATAACGGGACAGGTTCTCGGAATAAACGGCGGGTTTGTTGTATAAATTTCGAGCTTGCTGCTTTAAATACAACCACCCCTGCGCGGTTAAAATAAATATCCCTGCGCAGCAATTAAGCACACCGCAAGATTAGTATAACTGAAAAAAGCAATTGCTTTTTTCATGCTACCCGTACCCAACAGAGATACCTTTCTGTTTTTGGCAGGGAGATTCGTGACACTGCTACAATCTATGTGCTGTTCAATTCGACAAACAGGAATTTTACAATTATCTAATCTTTAACTGCTCAAAATGGTAACGCGGTTTTCCTATACTCTTTTTACCATACTCTATTGCTTTTGTGGGGCAATAGCAAATACATGCCATGCAATGAGTGCATTGATTTCCCCATATCGGCTTGCCGTTTTCGAGTGTGATATTGTTCATCGGGCAGTTTTTAACACATTGACCGCATCCGATACAAGCATCACCCGTCCTGAATGCGGAGGCTTTAACGAAAAATTTATAAAAGATAGAATTTATCGGACCGCTCATAAAACGGTCATAGATATTGTTTCGCGGTACAGGGAAAGGTTGCTCTGCCTTAATACAAGCAATGACGTCCTTAATCGCAGGCTCAGCATTTTTTACAATTATTCTTGCTTCCTCTGTTTTCGGTACACCGAACATGGCAATATAGTTTTCCGGCATAAGAATTTGATATGTGCCCATATAGCATAAATGCTTTTGCTCGGCAAGGCTGCGATTATATTTTGCCGCATTGCCCATTTCACCGCCGCAGCTCATAACAAACCAAATACGTTTTGCAGAAAGCAATTTCGTTTTGGAAAGCCAATCCGACACAATTCGGGGAATACGCCACGCATAAGTCGGAGTTACAACTATTAGATTATCACCTGTTTTTATCGGCGAATAATCTACTGCCTTTATTTTTGCATTCACATCTACAATCTTGTCCTGCAATTTGCTTTGCTATATAACGGCTGTTACCTGTTCCCGAAAAGCACATAATCCGGTGTGTCCATCCTGACTGTGCAGGCAATGTGAATGCTTTGCTCATTTCACAAGGTCAAGGGTGTTGATGCTGTCTGCCCGAATAAAGTTCATATAGATTTTTTAGTTCTATCGGTCAGATAAGCAAATATTCAGTTTACGGAAGTTCAAATCCCAACACAAAGGGAAATTATCCGTTTTACATCTACGAAATCGTACAATAAAATTTCGCCCCATTAAACGGCGAAAACCCCGATAAAATCGGGGTTTTCGAGGGCTATATCTTTTTTGTAGCCCTTGTATGGCTGGGGAATAGGGATTCGAACCCCAACAAACAGAGTCAGAGTCTGTCGTGCTACCGTTACACAATTCCCCAAAATCGGCAACAAAACTATTATATCAGATATTTTTAAAATGTCAAGCTTTTTTTACAGCGAATTTCCGAAACGGGCAAAATTATTAAAGTTGATTTTATCACTCCGATATGTTATAATAGTTGTGTATTTATATAGCTGACGGAGGTATCAGATGGACGATAAGGATTTATTCAGCTACGATAATTCGGGAAATCTTGAAGAAACAGGCGAAGAAAGCTTTGATCTTAACAGCTTTTCCTCTCATATTGAAAAAGAGCCGGTAAAGGGCAAAAAGGGCAGAAAAAAGAAGAAATCGCACAAGGAACGCATTTTAAAAACCGTGCTTACCCTTTTTCTTGTGGGCGTTATAACCGTAAGTATAGTTATATCCGCCTTTTTGCTTTACGCCTTTACAATGGTTGACGGCAAAATGGACGAAGACCTTGACGATTTAAAGCTCAACTTCACAACCACCATATACACTGACGACGGCAACGGTAATTACACCGAATACCAGCGCCTGCACGGTATGTTCAACCGCATATGGGTATCATACGACGATAAGGCGGCAAAAGCTAATGAAGAGGGCTACGAGGGCATACCGCAAAATCTTGTAAATGCCTTTGTTGCCATTGAGGACAAGCGCTTTTTCGAGCACCAGGGCGTTGACTGGAAGCGTACCTTTGCGGCGTTTGCAAATATGTTTTTGCACTTCTACTCCTCCAATCAGGGCGGCTCTACAATTACGCAGCAGCTTGTCAAAAACCTTACGGGAGACACCTCGCAGCGCCCGAGCCGTAAAATCAGGGAAATTATGCGCGCGAGATACCTTGAAACGCACTATGTCAAGGAAACTATAATTGAATGCTATTTAAACACAATAGCCATGGGGCACGGCACATATGGCGTTGAGGTTGCGGCAAACTATTATTTCGGAAAAAGTGTTAAGGATTTAACCCTGTCTGAGTGTGCCTGCCTTGCCGCCATTACCAAAAGCCCGAAATATTACGCGCCCGACGATTACCCCGAGGCAAACCAAAAACGCCGCGTAACCGTTTTGTACGAAATGTACGACCAGGGATATATAACCAAGGAAGAATACGAAAAAGCGAAGGCGGAAGAGGTTAAAATTGTAGCCTCTAAGGAAGCGCTTAAAGAAACCGACAATAACTCCTATTTTGTTGACGCGCTTATTGACCAGGTTGTTCGGGCACTTATGGACAAGTTCGGCTATGAAAAAACCCACGCCAACCAGATATTCTACTCAAGTGGCTATAAAATATACGCTACGGTTGACGCGAATATTCAGAAAACCATGGAAACCGTATTTTCCGACCAAAAAACCTACGGCATAAAGGGCAAGAACGGCGCTACGCTGCAGGGCTCAATGACGGTTATGGACTATAACGGTCACGTAAAAGGGCTTGTGGGCGGAATAGGCGAAAAAACCGGTCAGCGCGGGTTTAACCGCGCAACAAGCGCATTGCGCCAGCCCGGCTCTACAATGAAGCCTATAGCGGCGTATGCCCCCGCAATTGAAAAGGATATTATACACTATTCAAGCATTGTAAACGATACAAAAACAAATTACAACGGCTGGACGCCCGTTAACTGGTACAATTCTTACTGGGGCAATATTACCGTACAGTACGCGCTTGAACGCTCGGTAAATACCATTCCCGTATACCTTGTAAATAAGCTCGGCACACAGGTTTCATTTGATTTTCTTACCAAAACCCTCGGCATTACCACACTTACAAATGAGGATGTAAACTTAGCGCCGCTCGGCATGGGCGGTACAAACGGCGGCATAACCACACTGGAATCCGCCGCAGCTTACGCTATTTTCGGCAACTTAGGGCAATACCACGCCCCTACCCTTTTCACCAAGGTGACCGACCAGCATGATGAAATTGTATTTGAATACGACAGCGCGCCCACAATGGCAATAAGCGAAGATACCGCAACAGTTATGAACAAGCTTTTGCAAACCGTAGTTTACGGCTCGCAGGGTACGGGCGCGGCGGCGAGAAACACTGTTAAGGATATGAAGATATACGCCAAGACAGGTACTTCAAACAACTCAAACGACCTGTGGTTTGTAGGCGGTACTCCTTATTATATCGGCTCTTGCTGGTGCGGCTATGATGAGCAGCAGCAAATATCCAACGCCGGCATTGCAAGAGTAATGTGGAGCGCGGTAATGTCTAAAATTCACACAGGGCTTGAACCCAAGGAATTTGAAGTTAGCAGCTACGCCACGGAGCGCTATTATTGCACAAGCACAGGGCTGCTTGCCACCTCCGCCTGCCCCTCTAAAAACGTAGGCTGGTACAAAAAGAGCAATACACCCGGCGTTTGCACCGCCCACGCGGGAACAACGCTTAAATCCCCTGCGGAAATTAAAAAGGCCGAAGAAGAAGAAAAGAAAGCCACAGAAGAAAAGAAAAATGCACAAAGCTCTTCTTCACAGTCATCATCTTCTTCGCAATCATCCTCTTCCGCAGCATCGCAAACCGAGAGTAACAGGTAATATATGCTTGAATTTAAAAAATTTGAAGTTAAGGACGCGCCGCGGCTTTTAAAGTACACCGCCTGCCCCGGCGAGCTTTCGTGCGAGGGCGCGTTTGTAAACCTGCTTGTGTGGCAGAATATTTATAACAATATGTGGGCGGAAAAGGACGGACACCTTTTTGTAAAATCAGAAAAAAACGGTAAAAACGTTTTCCGCCTGCCGTTCGGCGACGACCTTAAAACGGGTATTGAAATGATACGCGAGTATTCTGGCGCGGAATACCCCGAATTTTGGGTACAGGACGGCGCGCGCCTTTCCGAATTTAAAGAGCTTTTCGGTGAGCACTACACCTTTACAGAGGAACGCGACGCATTTGATTATGTGTATAACCGCGCCGATTTAGCCACGCTTTCGGGCAAAAAATACCACGGCAAGCGCAACCATATAAGCGCGTTTTCAAAGCAGTATGACTGGCGCTATTGCCCGCTTACGGCGGAAAATGCAGATGATATTAGGCGGTGCTCCGAAGAGTGGTATGCCGAAAACGAGACGCGGGCGGATAAATACCTGCTTTGCGAGAAAAACGGCATTGAAATTATGCTGCAAAACGCCGCCGCGCTTAAAATTCGGGGCGGTATTATATACGTAGAAAAAAAGGTGGTCGCCTTTACGCTCGGCTCTGCCGTAAACACGGAAGTTTTCGATATTCACATTGAAAAATCCCTTGCAGAGTATGCCGAGGGCTACACGGTAATAAACCGCGAGTTTGCCGCGAATGAGCTTGCAAATTATAAATATATAAACCGCGAAGACGATATGGGGCTTGACGGGCTGCGGCAAGCCAAGCTTTCGTATCACCCGACGGTTATGGTGAAAAAATACTCCGCCGTAAAAAAGGTGACGGAATGAGCATAAACGAATGTAAAGAGATATACCGCGAGGCTTTCGGCATTGACGAAGATTTTGAAAACAGGCTTTTTTCCGCCTGCGCCGATCACTGCAAGACATTGTGTATAAACGGTAAAACCGTTTCTATGCTGTTTGCCCTGCCCTGCAATATTCATAACAGCGGCGGGATAATTCCCGCCTATTATATTTTTGCCGCCGCCACCAAAAAGGAATTTCGCGGCAAAGGGTATATGACCCGACTGATAAATTTGCTTGAAACCGATAGGCTTTTGTTTTTAAAGCCCGCCGATGCTCCGCTTTTCAAATTTTATGAAAAATTAGGCTTTAAGCGCTTTGAAATATCGGCTGATGAAAACAGACCGATTTATGCCGAGCCGACAAACGGCTTTGCCGAGCTTATACTTTCGGAAAAGCCCATACCCACCGATTGTGCCGCGCTTTATAAGCACAAAAAAACCGCCGATATAGACGGTATGTATTTTCCCTATTTAATGGAATGATATTTGCACGGTAAATCGGAGGTTATGGGGATAAATCGGCTCCCTTGTGTAAAGGGAGCTGTTGAGCGAAGCGAAACTGAGGGATTGTTACAAACTAAAGCGTTATAAAAGCTAAAGTTTGATTGAATACCACTCAGTCAAATTAGATATTAGACGTTAGAAAGTAGATATTAGAAAAATACCCCTCAGTCGTGCATACACACGACAGCTCCCCTCTATTTTGACTTACGTCAAAAAGAAGGGAGCCTATTAAACCCACTACAAACTTCAATATTGTGCTACACTCCCGCCAAATCAAACGGCGGGATAAATTTTTTATCGGAACTGCCTTTTTCCTGAATATAAACGTTTTCAAAGTCTGTATTGCAGATATATGACAGCACCTTTTCATATTCCCTTTTTGTAACGCGGCGGTTGATTTCGGGGTACTGCTCTGCCCTGCCGCAGGGCGTGTACTGGCTCATAATGCTGAAATATGCCCCCGGCGTATTTTCCCGCACCCAGTCAAAAACCGCTATTGCTTCCCGCGTTCCGAGCGGTAAAAGCAAATGCCTTACAATAACTCCCTTTTGCATTATACCGTTTTTAAAAACACATTCGGGCTGTTGCAAATAGGCTTGCTTTACAGCCGAAACCGCATATTCCGGGTAGTTTTCCGCCCCGGAATATTTTTTTGCGCGGTCGGGGCTCAAATATTTCAAATCCATAAGAAAAATATCCGCATAGTCCTTTAGCGCCCTTATATTTTCAGATGTATCATATCCGCCCGAATTATAAACCACGGGTATTTTCGGTTTATAAATATCAAGCGCCCTTATAATCGCGCCTACATAGTGGCTCGGGCTTACAAGGTTTATATTGTGCGCGCCCTTTTCTTCAAGCTCTCTGAAAATATCGGCAAGCCGCTCATAGGTTATGGGTTTGCCTTTTTGTAGGTGCGAGACCTCGTAATTCTGGCAAAAGGCGCAATCCAAATTACAGCCGGTGAAAAACACCGTTCCCGAGCCGTTTTGCCCGCTTATGCACGGCTCTTCCCAAAAATGCAGAGCAGCCCTTGCCGCCACAGGCTGCAAGGGCATTTTACAAAAGCCGTTTAAATTTTCGTTTTCTGTCCGTTCGGCGTTACACCTTCTCGGGCACAGGCTGCATTTCATCGTTCTTTTTCTCCTGCTTCGGCTTTATCTCGCAAACGCGCCGCCTAACCTTAACGTCATCATACGTTTTTCTGAACGCAACACGTCCCAAAAAACGCTTTTTGCACTTAAGGCACTCAAATTTCGCGGTAAACCAGCGATTGCGGTAACGCCAAGCAGACAGTCTTTTGCAGTCAGCCCCGCACACCTTGCAATGAAATTCAAGCGCCGATTTATCTATAAGCTCGCTGTTAATATCGGATATCGGGTAGGGCTTAAACCGCAGCCGCTTGTAAAATTCGGGGTCGGCAGTATTGCGTATAAGCGCCGAAAAGCGCTCCTCATTATAGCACTTTTTAAGCAGTGCAGAGCACACAAGGCTGTCGTCCCGCGCGGTGTGCAAATCAAAGCTTTCGGTTTCCACACCTAATTTTTCAGCCGCCGCTGCTAAGGATATTTGGTTTTTATCGGTATAGCCTGTAAGCCGCAGCTCGCCCTGAATAAACTTCTGCAAATCAAGGTATTTGCCTATTTTAAAGGTTCTGCCGCCCGATAGCAGGCTTTCCTCATTTTCCTTTATCGAGTAAAGGTCGGAATCGCTCCAGGTCATTGTAACGGCGTTTTCGTCCGTCCATTCGTTAAAGCGGTCAACCGCCGTATCTATCGGCACGCCCGAAAGCATTTTTTCGGTAGTAATGCCCGTAAGCTCCGCAAAACGCCCCGTAACCTTTTTGGATATAGCGGATTTCACTGTTATTTCAAAGGTATCGGTAATATCAAAGCTTTCGTTAAGTTTTACCGCGCCTATCTGCAAAATCTGATTTATAAAACGCTTGTGCTTTACCGAATAGGCGCTGTCCCATTCAAGGTCAAGTATAATATATCTCATTGCTTTCTGCGCGACTCCGCTTTCATACGCTCTTCCTTATTAAGAATACGCTTGCGCAGGCGAATATTGTGCGGCGTTATTTCCACAAGCTCATCGTTCTTTATAAATTCGAGCGACTGCTCAAGAGAAAGGCGGGTTGGGGGAACTAAACGCAGCGCGTCGTCAGAGCCGGCGGCACGGGTATTGGTCATCTGCTTTTTCTTGCAGACGTTGCAAACTATATCCTCATTCTTCGGGTTCTCGCCCACTATCATACCCTCATACACGGGAGTGCCCGCGCCTATAAACAGTCTGCCGCGGCTCTGGGTGTTGAAAAGCCCGTAGCCCGTAGCCTCGCCCGTTTCGTGGGCTATAATAGAGCCGGTAGAGCGCTGCTCGATATCGCCCTTGTACGGCTGGTAGCTATCAAACACGTGGTTCATAATTCCGTTGCCGTTGGTATCGGTCAAAAACTGCGAGCGGTAGCCCAAAAGCCCGCGCGCGGGTATTAAAAATTCAAGGTGAGATACGCCGCCGTCACGCGTGCCCATATTTTTAATTTCGGCTTTGCGTGTGCCGAGGCGCTCCATTACCGAGCCGACGTATTCCTCGGGTACTTCTATCATAAGCAGCTCGATAGGCTCTAAAAGCTCGCCGTTATCGCCCTTTTTATAAATAACCTCGGGTGGCGACACCTGAAACTCATAGCCCTGGCGGCGCATTGTTTCAATAAGAATTGATAAATGCAGCTCGCCTCTGCCCGATACCTTAAAGGTATCAGCGGAATCCGTTTCCTCAACGCGCAGGCTTACATTGGTCATAACTTCCCTGAAAAGGCGGTCGCGCAGATTACGCGAGGTTACAAACTTGCCGTCCTTTCCCGCAAAGGGCGAGTTATTAACCATAAAGTTCATAGCAAGTGTAGGTTCGTCTATTTTAACAAAGGGCAGCGGCTCAATGCAGTCTGTGGCGCAGGCGGTCTCGCCTATTTCAAGGTCGGCTATTCCCGCAACCTGAATTATATCGCCTACCGACGCGCTTTCTTCCTCAACGCGCTTTAAGCCCCTGTACATAAAGAGCTTTGCGATTTTAACATTTGAGGTAGTGCCGTCCTTATGGCAAAGGGCAACGGTCTGCCCCACCTTTACCGTACCGCGGATAACTCTGCCCACACCTATTCTGCCGAGGTAATCGTCATATTCAATATTTGAAAAAAGTATTTGCAACGGACCGTCGGTATCACCCTCGGGCGGCGCTATTTCCTTTACTATTTCATCAAACAGCGGCTTCATATCTTTACCCGGCACATCGGGTGAATAGGTGGCATAGCCGTCTCTGCCCGAAGCGAAAATTACGGGGAACTCTATCTGCTCCTCGTCTGCTCCGAGTTCTATAAACAGATCCAAAACCTCGTCTACCACCTCGTGCGGGCGCGCCATGGGACGGTCGATCTTATTAACTACAACAACCGCCTTTTTGCCGAGCGCAAGCGCTTTTTTAAGCACAAAGCGGGTCTGCGGCATACAGCCCTCAAACGCGTCTACAAGCAGCAAAACGCCGTCCACCATTTGCAGAATGCGCTCCACCTCACCGCCGAAATCGGCGTGTCCCGGGGTATCGACAATATTGATTTTAATGCCGTTATACATAACGCTTGTATTTTTTGAAAGAATTGTTATACCGCGCTCGCGTTCAAGGTCGTTTGAGTCCATAACGCGCTCATTTACGGCTTCATTTGCGCGGAAAGTTCCGCTCTGCTTTAAAAGCTGGTCCACAAGAGTAGTTTTGCCGTGGTCAACGTGCGCAATTATCGCAACGTTTCTTAAATTTTCAATCTTAGCCATTTTAATACTTCCTTTACTTAACTGAAATATTATAATATAAATTGTCGTTTTTGTCAACCCGCCGAACTGATTTACAAAATCAAGTAAAAAACAACCGTTAACGCCGATTCCGCGCAGCATAAATACTTGAATTTTCCCAAAAAATGCTGTATAATAAAGTTACATGTAAGCGGAATTTCATTCCGCAAACGTAAAAATTCAAACAAGGCGGCGCATTGCTTATGAAAACTGAAAAGCTTTACCAAAAAATCAAAAACGAAATACGGCTTGAGCTTGGCAAATACGGTCAGGGAGAATTTGTCAACACGGAAGTTTCTCTTGCCGCAAAGTACAATGTAAGCCGCCCGACAGTAAGGAAAGCGGTTGACGCGCTTGTAAGCGAAGGCGTATTGAAAAGAATCGCCGGTAAGGGTCTTGTAATTCCCGATGATAATAACATTCCCGAGAATCACAGTAAATCGATTCTTATAGTGGTAAATATACAGAAAGAGGACGTCAATCTGTTTTCAAAATCGATATTGGGAATAATCGATTACGCAAACGAAACCGACTTTACATATAAAATTATAAATCAGGACGATAAGGAAAAGCGGAATAAAATTCTAAGGGAAATCAATTTCAAGACATACGCCGGTGCAATCATTACCGCCTACGGGGATGAGTGCGATAAAGAAATGATAAATATTATCAAATCCAACAATCTCCCTTTCGTTCTTATTGATAATCCGCTTGATAAGGGCATATACAACTATGTTGTCGCGGATGATTACATAGGCGGCTACATGATAGGCGAGCATCTCGGAAAGCTGGGGCATAAAAAAATTGCCTTTCTTTCTACGGTAAACCCGGCAAAAACTCTCGAAAACCGAATCCAAGGCATTACCGACGGCCTTGCCGTATGCGGCGCACAGCTTGATTCAAAGGATATTTTCCGCCTTAACGATGAAAAGGAAGCTGAAATTTATATATCAAAAAGAGTTTCGGCAGGTAACTTCGATTATACCGCCATTGCCTGCTGTAACGATATTATGGCGCTTTATGTTTATAAAGCCCTGTTTTCCCTCGGTTTCAATATACCTAACGATATTTCGATTACCGGCTTTGACGGCTCGCTCGGGGAAATACTTTCCCCCGTTAATTTTACAACTGTAAATATTCCCGGCTATAAGATGGGCTACGAAGCGGCGCAGCTGCTTATAGACATTGTATTTAAAAGAACCGACGGCTGCAAAAAGCGGATACTTGACGTAAGCTTTAAAAACGGCTGTACCACCGCGCCTGTGCGCGGCTGATAATTTCAACGCGGAGACATATATAATGAAAGAAAAATTTTTTGCACTTATCAACAGGCTTAAAAATTATATTTTGAGCAATAAAAAAAGAAGCGCGGTCATTATAGCCTGCACTGTTTCGGTCATAATCTGCGCGACGGTGCTTTTGAGCATTTTTGTACCGAAGAAGAACGACTTTGACGGATACAGAAATTTCAACACCGAGGAAATAATACAGAACGGCATAGTAGTTTCGGGAAATCCGGTTGACTTTACAAAGCTGAAAGAAGAAAATTCGGATATTTGCGCCTGGATTCGTATTCCCGGCACGGCGGTTGATTACCCTGTGCTCAGAAGCGTTACTCTTGAAGAAGAGGACTTTTATCTTGACCACGATTACAAAAAGAAATCCGCCGCGCACGGAGCAATATACATGCAAAAGATAAACGACGAAACCTTTATAAGTAACAATACCGTGCTTTACGGGCACGATATGCTCGACGGCACAATGTTTGCCGATATAAAGAAATACCGCAATCAAAGCTTTTTGGATAAAAACCCGCTTATTAAAATTTATACACCGAAAAGAATACTTACATACAAGATTTTTTCGGCGTACAAAACCGATGATAAAAGTATTCCGGATACATATAATTTTTACGATGAGGCATCCTTTAATGAATTTACGGAAAAGTGCCTTAAATCAAACGTCAGCGATAAATCCGTATCACCGAAATTCGGTGACAAGCTTATAACACTCAGCACCTGCACGGCCTCAAAAAACGAACGCTTTATAGCCGTGGGCGTATTGCTTTCAAGTGCGCTGACGAAATAGACGCCATATATTCGCGATACGAAATTGAAAACGGCAAAAGCCTGCCGCCGAAGGTTCAACCTTCGGCGGCAGGCTTTTGTTTTTTTGAAATTCCGAATTATTTAAAATATCTCTACGGTGGCAATTTTCCATTTTGTAAGTTTCAGCTCTATGCCGCCGTCTTTAATATCAAGCTTAGATATTTTCCTGCCGTCAAGCTCGGTAAGGTATGCTTCCTTTGCAAAATTCGGCAGACTGACGCGCCCGCATTTTGTTTCGTCCGACGCGTTGAAAAGTCTTATTTCCGTATGACCGTTATCAAGCGGCGCACAGGTTGAATAAACAAACGCAGATTCTTTAAATTCCATAAGCGGGCGGTATTTTCCATAGCTTTTGCCGACCGTATTACAGCTCACGGGCGGGCACTGCAAAAAGTCAAGCCTGCGGCAAAGAGCGGCAAAATTCTCTTCTGCGCCGAACGGCACGATTTGATATTCAAAGGTCATTTTTTCAAGCAGCTGACAATCCGTTCCCGGCTTGTTTTCGTCGGTAGTACGCCAAAAGCTCCTGAAAAGCGTTAAATCAATATCTCCGTTTTCGGCTGCGGCGCACTCGTGAATACCGTATGCCGATAAAACCGCAAGCCCGTGCTTTCCGTCGGTTTTATACACCATTCCCGAGGTCTGCCTTTCTATAACGTCGCATTCCTTCCAATCGGCGGTGGCGGTGTTTATTCCGCACTTACGCTCTACCCTGCCGAACGGCTGATTGACAAAATAGGTGGACGAAGTAATTCCCGTAGGAAATTTCACCTTTAATCGGTGGTCCTTAACATTGTTGTCAATCTCGGTCTTCACCGTTACAAATCTGTCGTTTTTTGCAAGGGTTACGGTATGCTTTACAAAAAATTCCTTTGTTTTTGCAGAGCGGTGCTTACCGACTGTGCAGTTCATATCTTCGGGCAGCAGCATTTTCTGCACCGATTCAAATACTATTCTGCCGCAGTTATTTTCTACAATACTTATATACGCCTCGGTAGCCGTGGTTACGCGGTCGGATACGGGGTTTGAATGAAACCAGCCGTCCCCTATTTCGCCCTCGTCCGTAAGGGTGAGCAGGCGGCTGTATTTACAGCCTGTTTCAATATCCGTTAATGTAAACGTACCGTCGGCAGCAAATTCTATTTCCAATTTTTCACCCTTTGCCGAAAGCGGCGTGTAGGGCATTTTTTCAAGATAGCGCGTAGGCGTATCGAAAGGCTTTATAACATATTCGGTAACCGAGCATGCACCGAGTGATGCGTCAAAATTTATAACGTAGCTGTTATAATCCCTTATATCGGAAATTCCGTACGGTACTTCCCTTCCGTCGGCGTCATAAAGCCTGAACGCGGCTATTTTTTCATACCCAAAGCCGTTGACGTAGCGCGGAAAATCGTCTTCAAACCGTATTTCGGCGGTTATGTTCCGTTCGGTTTTATACGGCAGAGGATTTAAAACCCTCAAAAGCTTAACTTCTCCGTCACAGGAAACGGTACTTTCCGCATAAGCCGATAAATCCCCGCACAGCATTTCTTCCGCCGTGCCTGTAATACGGTCGCAGATAAGCCGCGTCTGGTCAAAGCGGTACATCATATCACGGTGAACCTGGTCTATAGAGCAGCCGCATATAGAATCATGCGGGTGATTCAGCAAGAGATACTTATTCGCAACCCTTAAAAAGCCCGCAGGCAGCTTTGTAAGGCGCATACCGTAAAGCGGAGCAACCAGCTTTTCAAGCAGGGACTGGTTTATATCGTTGTACTTCTTTATCGGATATCTCGACGAGAGGGTGTTTGAAATAAGATATTTATAAAATCCGTTTCCTTTTGCCGTTTCGGCAAGCTCACCCTTTAGTATCGGCATACGGCTTACATATTCATCCTGCGCCTTATTTATTTCGTCAATGCCGGTGTGGTATATTTCGGCGTCGGGGTATATTCTTTTAAGCGCGTCCAGATAACGGTCGGTATCATAGCGGTAACCCGAGTGATCGCCCGCGTCAAAGCTTACAACCACGGGAACATCGCCTGACATTTCTATAAGCCCGTCGAAATATTCCTTGACCCTCATATCAAATTCCTCATCCGATATGTCTTCGGGAATGCCGTTCACAAAATCGGTGAAATCAAGGTATCCGCTGTGATCCCGCAGTCTGTAGGCTATAACCTCGCTGCCGTCGGGCGACTGCCAGCGGAAATTCGGCGGTGCGGTATGCTCGTTTACCCCTCTGCCGAGAACGGTATGGTAAAGCCCCATTCCCGCAAAAATCTGCGGGGTCTGGCAGGCATGCCCGAAAATATCGCAGATATAGGCGTTTTTTGCGGGCTCAACGCCGTATTCTTCCCTTGATTTTTTGAGGCCCAAACGCAAATTTTTAATAAGGCTTTCTCCGCTTAATAAAAATTCATCGGGCATATTATACCAAGGCCCTATAATTATCTGACCGTTCTTAATAAGCTTCATTAGCTTATCCCGCATTTCGGGGCATATTTCCAAATAATCGTCAAGCACAACGGTCTGACCGTCCAAATGGAATACCTCGTCGGGCTTTTTCAAAAGATTTTCAATTACCTCTGTCAGCATACCGACCAGTCTGTACCTGAAGCTCTGAAACGGCTCGTACCACTCTCTGTCCCAGTGTGTTCCGGAATGTATAAATATTTTCATAACCCTACTCCTTTATCCTCAATGCCGCTGTGTAAGGCTTATCAAGCTTTTCAAGCGATTTATCAAGATAACCGTATTTATTCCTTTTGAGCCAACAGGTTTTAAATCGGTTATAAACCGTTTCCCTTTGTGCGGCGAAATCCTCAAGATATTTTTTCGCGGCGTTTGTGTCGCCGTCACGCATACAAACATAGTAAAGCCCTATCAGCTGCATCCATTCTACCATATCCGCCGCCGTTTCAAGCTCCTCTTTTATAAGCGCGCCGTCCTCGCAGCCGGGCTCTGCCTGCAAAAGTCTCTTTTTTATATCGGCAAAATATTCACGTATTTTAATAAAGTCCGCCGCAGTGGCGTTTTCTATAATTTTCGGGTCTCCGAAATCGCTCAGCATAAGGTGCATTGTAAACGTTATGTTGAGCGGCTGCTTATACTCCGCCTGTCGGTAGTTGCCCGCGTCAAGAACAATTTGTCCCATTTTTCCGCTTTTGTCCGAAAAAATCAGCCTGTCAAGAATTACGGGTATATCCGCCGCATGCGAATCGGCGCAGTTCCACGAATTAGCCGCCGCCCAAACAATTCCCGGGTACGAAACGCAAAGCGGCTGATGATGCCCGTTATCGCCCCAATCGGTACATAAGATACCGCACGCACCGTATTTAAGACCGTTTACCGCAGCGGTTTTAATGTTATTTATCATGGTGGCGGTTCTGCCCGTAACCGAGTTCCAAGTATTTGTGCCCGGGCAGACAATATAATTAACACCCGAATCCCGCATAAGCTTACAGCTCTGCTCGGTAGGCTCGAAATCATCGTAGCCCCATTCAAGCACGGTAACATCCTGCGGCAGCTCGGGCAGCAGCTCAGGATATTTTTTAATTATATCCCCCCACATAAGTATGCGCTTGCCGCGGCTCTTTGCCATTTCGTAAAGCTTCAGAATGTAATTCAGGTATACCCTGCCCGTTCCGATTTTTTCGCAAAGCTCGCGGCTCTTGCCCTTGCCGAGCTCGTTTGTTTCATCACAGTTTATATTGTAAACGTCCGAGCTGAAATAAGGCAGCAGATCGTCTGCCATTTGTGTTACAAGCTTTAGCGACCGCTCGTCAGTCGGGTCGAGTATTTCGGGCTCTTTAAAGCCCCACGGGCCGTCGTCAAAGCCGTTCGGGCACTCCGCAAGATAATTGTAATCGGTCTGCACCCACGGCCGCATATGCCCGAAATGATTTTGACACGGCACCAATTCTATCATACGCTCTTTGCAGTATTTATCGATTAAAAAAAGCTCCTCGCCCGTTAAAAGCTCGCGGTTTTTCGTCATATTGGGGAATGACGGGTACTCAAACGGCACGCCCTCCATATAAAGCTGAAGCTGATTATATTTGAACATAGCCAGCATATCGATTATTTTATAAATCGTTTCCTTTTTCGGAATTTTGCAGCGCGCCACATCGAGCATATAGCCCCTGAACCCGAAATCGGGCTTATCCTCAATGTGCAGAAACGGCAAAGCATAGCCCGCCTGTTCAATCATCTGGTTAAGGGTCATCATACCGTAAAACGCACCCGATATATCGCCGTAGCCTATGAAAACGCCCTGCTTTGAAATATCCAATATATATTCCTCTTTCCCGAGCGGCTTATGGGCAAGCGTTATATCGGCGGGAGTATTTTTTACCTGCACCCTCATACCGCCGAGCCTGTAACTCTTCGCAATTATAAGCGGATTTAAAAGCTCTCCGCTGTCGGCGCTTATAACTCCTGCGAAATTAAGAAAGAAAATTCCGTCGCCGTACTCCGCCTTTTTGGGTACGGGGCAAAATTTAATATCATTTTTCATTTCTTTTTTCATCCTTTACCAATAGATATTTTCCGCCGAGCAGCGGCATTTCGGTTTTTCCGTCTTCAAAGGTATATCCGTCCGAAACGGCTATTTTACCGAACGTATGCTCGGGAACGGTTATATAAAGAATAATTTTTTCTCCGTCTCTCCGCCATTTTGAAGATATTTTACCGACAGGCGATAAATGATACGCTTCGGCGTGGGTCAACGTCTTCGGAAAATGCGGGCATATATTTACCGCGTAAGGATTATTGCAATCGGGATTATAGCATATCCCGCCGAGCGTGCTTATAAACCAATGGCTTATATCTCCCCAGAAGTGGTGGTTGAGTGAGGAAATTTTAGTCCCCTCCTCATAAAACTCCTCCCACAGAGTAGTAGCGCCTCTTGCCACCCAATTCCCGTAGGACGGGTATGTGCTTTGGGTTATCATTTTATAAGCCAAATCAGTGCAGCCGTATTTTGAAAGCACATGGAACAAAATTCTTCCGCCCAAAACGCCCAAACGCATATGGTCGTTATCCTTGTGTATTATGTCAACCAAAACCTGTGCCGCGCCCTTTTCTTCTTCCCCAGACAGTATGCCGAAATACAGCGCCATTGCCTGTGCGGTTTGGGTTTTGCTCATCATTGTAAGGGTTTTTGTATCAAAATATTTAAGCCTTATCGCTCTCTTCATTTTTTCGGCGTATTTATAAGCTTCGGCAGAGCTTTCCGCGTCCCCCAAAAGCTCGAAGAGATACCCGCACTTTTTAAATGAATCCATTGTTATAAAGCTTGTTGTTATTTCAAGCGGGCAATAGTAGTCCTCGGGCTCTCTGCCTGTCGGAACAAAATCTCCCAGACCGTAGCAGGCGGTGCCGTCCTCCCTTATTGTGGATACCATAAAATTCATATATCGCGCAATGTATTCCCTGCCGTACTCGGCAAGGCTTAAATCTCCCCTGTATTTATACATAAAATAGGGCAGATAAATAATTATTCCGTTCCATGCAGGACCGTGACCCGAGCCCCAGCCCGAGGTCGGCACAATGCTTGAAACGCAGTTATCCTCCCGCATGGAAAGGCAGATATTTCTGTACCAATCCTTAAAGCTGTTTTCAACGGAAAGATTGAGCAGCATATGCTCTGCGGAAAGCACAACATCACCCGTCCAGCCGTTTTTTTCCCTGTGCGGGCAATCGGTCGGGAAATAATACATATTTGAAAGCGTGGAGCGCCGTGTTATTTCCTGCAATTTATTCGCCGTATTATCGGAGCACTCAAAACCGCCCACCTCTTTTAAGTCGCTGTTAAACACCAAATATGTCAGCAGAGCCGCATCTGCCTGCGCCTCGGTAACGCCCGTTACATAAACGTATCTGAAACCGTGATATGTAAAGTGCGGCACAAAGACCTCCGTGCCGATTCCCTTGCATATATACGCGTCGTGCTGTGAATACCTGACATTTTTATCGCAAACTATGTTTTCCTGAAAAAGCCTGCCGTTCTTTAAAACCTCGCCGAAATACATATCGACCCTCTGACCCTTTTCGCCCTTTATTTTCAGGCGGCAAAGCCCTGCGGAATTAACTCCGAAATCGTAAATGAAACCGTCGCCCGACGGAAAAACGGCAATCGGATATATTTCCTCGGTTTTAACTATGGGCTCTGCAATCGGGGTTACTGCCATGCCCTTGGGCGTAACGGCGCTTACAGCCGATTGCCAGCCGCTGTCATCAAAGCTCGGCGCGCACCAATCGGGTATTTCCGAATTTGCATCATAAATCTCGCCCATGCGTTCGTCGTCAAAAATTATGGGAGACGGGTGGGTTTTAAAGCTTTCGTCAGCCTCAAAGGTGATCTTTTCGCCGCCCGAAAGCGTTATTTCCGCATGCAGCGCAAATTTCGGGGCACTTCTGAAAGCAGCCTCGGTAAAGCCCCAAATATACCCGCCCGCGGCATTTAAAAATCCGTTCCCCAGCAGCAGCCCCACCGTATTTTTACCGTTTTGCAGATATGGCTTTATATTGTAGGTATCGTAATAAAGCAAATCGTCGGGATTACTGATATACGGCGCCATAAGTCCTTTTGTAATGTTGCTGCCGTTTATATAAAGCTCGTAAAAGCCGAGCCCGCACACGGTAATTTCCGCAGCGGTTATCGGCTTTGAGCATATAAAGCTTTTTCTGAATAAAGGCGCGGGTATCGGATTATCCTCGGTACCCCAACGCTCGGACGCGGCAATAAATTTTTTTGAAAACAAGCAGTTCACTCCTCTTTAAACCTCTAATATGTAGCAATTGAGCGACCATGGCGCAAAGTGCTCGCTGAAACGAACGGGTATTTGCAAGGCGTTTTCACCGAACAAATTACACCTGTATGCCGCTTTAAACCTTGAAAAATTAAGCACGGCCTCAAAATCCTTTCCGGCGCATTCCTTTAATATAAGCAAAAATCTGTTTTCACCTATGTGCCCGAGCTCAAGCATTTTCACCGAATCGGGGAAATAAAAAGGATTTTTCGTAATACACGCGTCTATTTTGCCCTTAAGCGTTAAAAGCTCCCCCGAAAACTTTGCGGCAAGCTCAATTCCCGCCTCTTCGCCGCCTTTGTGTGTGAAAACAGTGTACCTGTATTTCAAATTGCCCGAAACCCACTGCGGAAAATTCGTTCCCCACTGATTATTGAAAAGATTGAAATACAGCTTATTGTCAATCGGCTTTTCATATTCGCTTCGGAATTTTAAAATTCCGCTGCCGCCTACCGAAAAAAGCGGCGTATCCTTTGAAATAACGCCTATGCCCACGCCGTTTTCAGAGGCATGCACAAAGCTTTCCAGGCAGTAAATTTCCGTATTCCCGTTTCTTATAATATCGCTTTCAGGATGAATAACGCCCCCGGTTTTATCAAAGCAAAAGCTCAACCCGCCGCTGCACAGCGGCAGAATAAAATGTCCCGATTCAAGATACGGTGTTTTCGGCTTTTTCGGAACATTGCATTCAACGTTGATTATCGGCTTGTAGCCGTAAAAGATGAATTTAATATGCACCTCTTGAGAATTTCCGAATTTTTCATAGCTTTCGCGCGGATTCTTAAACAAAAGGGTTATTTCCGCGCTTTCGCCGTTTTCTCTTATCTTATACTCGGAAAAAGCGGGGTAAAAGGTCATATGCTCTAAATTGCTCGGGTAGTTTTCCTTGCCCAAATCCTTTATTATCCAATCGTACGGACAATAAATATAGCTTTTCTGGTAATCGGCTATGTCCTTAGCGCTGTAAATGTCGTACCTGTAAAGTGGGGCGCTTTCGTTTACCCATTCCTTACCGGTTTTGCAGTCGGTAAGACTGCATAATGTACCGTCCTTCACTGAAAATACCGCTTTGTGATACGGCGTATTTACCTTTAAAAAATCACCGTCCTCAAAAACCGACACATTGTTTTGCTTAACCGCATTGCCGAAGCTCTTTTTAAAACAATGCAGCTCTGTGTTGTGCGAAATACGGATGTAAAGCTCATCACGGTCAAGCCCCGAAAAGGTTGTCACGGCGGAATTATCGCGCGAATCGGCATAAACACTTCCCTTTTCAACCTCGACCCAATAATCGCCCACGCCGAAATTATTATTGTAAACAATTAAATCATTTTCCGAGGCGGTAACGCATTCTTTTAAAAGCTCCGTGTTTTGCTCGCACGCCTTTTCGGCTCTCTTTGCACGCCCGCGCTGCTCATTCCACGATTCCTCCGCAAATTTTACCCCGTCGGAGGCTGTTTGGCTTTCAAACTCCGCCTTTTCGTATTTTCTGTCGGTCAAAAAGGTTTTAATATCGCAGCCCCATGTGTGCTCGTCAAACATTAAAAGCTCATATTTAAGCTTTTCGGCGTTTTCCTCAAAGCGGGCGCTGTCGCCGTCCGCCCCCATAATAAGCATTCGGTTAAACATATTCTGCACTGCGGCGGCGGTCTCGCGCGTCTGCCTTACCCGTGATACCTCGCGCGGATATGTGCCTGCCCCGTGTATCCAGCTGTCCGCAAGGTCCTTGCGTATCACCGGTATATCCTTTAAATAGGGCAAAACCGCATAGTAAAAATCGTCAAGTGTTCCGCATATAAGCTCCGTATCCTTACCGAGGGTCATTGCCTTTTCTTCCATTTCGTCAATAATCTCAGCCGTATGCGGACCTATATTATCGTTCGTCATAGTCATTGCAAGCCACACGGGCAGCTCCCAGCCCTCGGGCGGAATTACATCCGAGCCGTAGCCGCCCTTTGCGTACATAGTAAGTACGCGGCTGCCGTCAGGTCCTTCCCACCAAAAAAGCGGCGGAACATCCGGCGGAGTGCTTCCCGGATTACAGCCCAAATGCAAAAATTTTATTCCCGCGGCGCAAAGCAATGTCGGCAAATAGCGCGAATGACCCGGAACATCGGTCATTTTTGCGGATACACACGTTTTATTAAATCGGTCGCACAGCTTTTTCGATATGCCGAGCCCGTAAATCAGTTCGTTTAAACCGCAGAAATCGGTATGAACCGTGAACGGCATGCCGTGCCATGCTATCTGACCGTTATTTATCAATTCAATTAAGGTTTTTCTGTCCTGCGCGTCAACATAATCCGACTCCAAAAGATACCTGAGCGGTTCAGAGGGCATAGTCCATACATATCTTTTTCCGTCGGGTCTGTCGGCAGTGTCCTTGCAGACCTTTATAACATTTTTCAGCATATCGCCGCAAAGCGTTTTTAATATATTTTCGGAAAGGTCTGTAAAACCGATATCGAAATGCGTTTTAAAAACAGCAATTATTTTCATAAATCACACTCAATTTAGACTTCATATGTTAAATCTCAAATATCATACGGCAGCTTTGCCGCCTGCCCCCTCTTTTCGGCAAAGCCGAAACAGAGGGGGCTTCCCCATAGTGTGGGGGCTGTCACTTTGGTGACAGAAAGGTATTCTTTTAAATTTTAAGCCTTTGCAATGCGCTTATTGTTTTTTAAGCGCAGGCTTTTTTCAGAGCAATAAGGTCTCTTATATCAATTTTATCTGTGCCCCTTACTCTTGCGGCAAAGCTCTCGTATTCGTCAAGATTGCCGTATGCGCCTAAAATTATTTTTTTGAGCGAGGCAACATCGGCACTGCCGATACTTCCGTCCTCATCAATATCGCCTTTTGTTATGGCAGTAAAGGTAATATTAAGCTTAACATCGGCGTTAGGCATCTTAAAGGAATAGCTGTTGCGGGCGTTCTTTACTATCTCAACGCCGTCCGCAGTTATGCTTTCAACTCTATACCCTGTATCCGGCTTTGTAATAAAGGCTTTTTCGCTGCCGGCTGCGGTCATACAGCCAACCTCGGCAGTACCGTTGCCGCCGCACTCTGTCGTTACGGCATGTACGCCGTCCACTACCGAAAGTGTTGTATTGGCGTTATTTTCACTGCCCCAAACTCTCGGGTTCAGTTCTGATGAAATCAGGTCGCTGTCGGTAAATGCATATTTAACATTTCCCTCGCCGTCAACTATTCTTATATTTTTATAGTAGGCGTAGTATGTTTTGTTTGTATCAACCGCCGCCGTAGTGCTTACAGACAAAGCAAGGCAGTAAAGCGGCTGCGTATAACCGTTGTTGCAGCCAAGCGGCTCAAGGCTGACTACCGCTTTTTTCCAAGCAGCTACTCCATCGGTACGATCCGCCGCGGGGTCACCCGCACATCCCCAATTGCCCGCGCTCTGAATCTGAATATTTCCCATACCCACAACCGCGTCGGATAGTGCGTAGTCGTATTCAAGCGCCCAGTCAGACCCTGTAATTAAGGTCAGGTTGCCGTCCTTGTACAGTCCGAATCTTTCGGGCGAATACTTGAAATTCTCATCGAACAACTGCAATTGACTTGTCTTTGACACACCCTCTTCGCCGTTTGTAAACTTAATTGCCGCCTGAATTACCTTATCCTCTTTTGTCGCTGCAAAATACGGGTCGTTAACTACCGAAAGTGTTGTATTGGCGTTATTTTCACTGCCCCATACCCTCGGGTTCAGCTCGGACGAGGTTAATTCGTTATCGGTAAATGTATATTTAACATTTCCCTCGCCGTCAACTATTCTTATGTTTTTATAGTAGGAGTAATATGTTTTGTTTGTATCAACCGCCGCCGTAGTGCTCACAGACAAAGCAAGGCAGTAAAGCGGCTGCGTGCCGGCAAGCGACTCAAGGCTGATTACCGCTTTTTTCCAAACGCCCGTACCATCCGTTCTGTCAGCCTTTTCATCGCCTGCAACTCTCCAGTTGCCCGCGCCCTGAACCTGAATATTTCCCATACCTACAATCGCGTCGGAAAGCGCGTAGTCATATTCAAGCTTCCAAGACGTTTCGACTGAGGTCAGGTTGCCGTCCTTATACAGTCCGAATCTTTCGGGCGAATACCTGAAATGCTCATCATACAGCTGTAATTGGCTTGTCTTTGACACACCCTCATCGCCGTTTGTAAACTTAACCGCCGCACGGATTACCTTATCGGCTGTCGGCACGTTTTCATCAACATAGAAATACGGGTCAAGCACCGCATCAACGGTAGTGTTAAGATTGGATTCGCTGCCCCATACACGCATCTTAAGGTCAGACGAAGTTATATCATTATCGGTAAATGCATATTTAACATTTCCCTCGCCGTCAACTATTCTTATGTTTCTATAGTAGGCGTAGTATGTTTTGTTTGTATCAACCGCCGCCGTAGTGCTTGAAGACAAAGCAAGGCAGTAAAGCGGCTGCGTGCCGGCAAGCGACTCAAGGCTGATTACCGCTTTTTTCCAAACGCCCGTACCGTCCGTTCTGTCAGCCTTTTCATCACCTACAGCTCTCCAGTTGCCCGCACCCTGAACCTGAATATTTCCTATACCTACAACCGCATCGGAAAGCGCGTAGTCGTATTCAAGCTTCCAAGACGTTTCGACTGAGGTCAGGTTGCCGTCCTTATACAGTCCGAATCTTTCGGGCGAATACTTGAAATGCTCATCATACAGCTGTATTTGGCTTGTTTTTGCCACACCGTCTTCGCCGTTTGTGAAATTGAGCTTTGCGCGAATAACATTTCCCGGCGCTTCAAATTCTTCCTCGGTTATTGATACGGTGTTGCTTTCATAGTATGCTGCGTCATTTGCAGCCGCCGCACCGATTTTACACGCCTCGTCTACTGTAACGCTGTTATTCCGGCAGGTGCTTTTGAACGCCAAAACATACTGCTTTGTATTGTAAACCTGCTTAATGTTAATTTCGTTGTTTTCAACCTCATACAGTCTTATTGCGGCAGCCTTTGTGTTATAATTATCCGCAATTCTCACATCGCGTATAAGCTCTAAGGATATTTTATTGCCGTTGCTGCCTTTAATAATATTAAGCCCGTAATAATCGTCGTCGTTGTCGTTATTTTCAAACGCTCCGCCGCCTATGTCGCCGTTATCAACCCCTGTGCCCGCAATCATACCGCCGGTAATTACGTTGCCTGTTGAGCGGAAATTGTCGGATGAGCTGTAGGGCGAGCCGTTTGAGCCGTCGTTTGCGGGATAGATTCCGCCGGGAGCCCAGAGCGACAAATCAATGGCGTTAGCACCCGAATTTGTAATAACCGGGTTTATTACCGTGTTGTCATACGCGCCCTCCAACTGAATACCGCAGCCGAGCATTTCACGGTTGGTATTGCTTATAACGGGATTTACGATTTTGTTGTTATTTGCGCCCGCGATCATATAAATACCGTGGCGCTTTGTTCCGTCAACAGCAACATTTTCAACCGTAGTGTTTGAGCTGCCGTTCAGAACAATGCCGTCTATCAGCCCGTAATTTGAACCGGGGTTGTTGTTTCCCCTTATTTTAATATTTTTGATTGTTATTTCCGCAGAGGAATTATAGGCCGTGCGGAACATTGCCGCCGAGTTTGCCGTAACGCTTTCATTTCTCGGCTTGTAAAGCACGGTTTCCTCGCCGTCGCCCATAATCGTAACGGCGGCGTCGGGCAAATAAAACGTAGCGGGAGTAACCTCCCAATCTTCCGTTTCTTCCGCAGGCTCGCAGGGGTATTCGCCCGACGGAATGTAAACGGCAGCACCCGTTTTTGAAGCCTCGTCAATTGCCTTTTGAATTGCCGGAGTCCAGTTATCAGCCGTCGCTAAATTACTGTAATCCTTAACATTTATTACGGCGTCCGCCGCAGATACGGAAAAGCTGCCCGCGAGCGCGGACAAAAGCAGCGCGCCCGCCGATAGGAGAGAAATACATTTTTTTGTCTTATTTTTGCAATTTAATGATTTCAAAATTTTCCAACCTTTCTTTTTATTATATGTCCAAAGGAGAACACCGCGGTTGTCCCCCTTAAAACAACATCACTGTCGGCATAAATTTACTTATCGTAAATTTTTTCCGCCGATAATCTTAAAACTATATTTCCGCTGAAATTACCCGAAGACTGTATTTTTTCGTCATAAACCGCCGCAAATTCGCCGTCGGATTGAATATGACCCCACTTACAGCTGAGCATTACCTTAACTGCGTCCTTTTTATCGGCAAATGCGGCTGCTCTCGCCGCCCCCTTGCCGTCGGACTCAAATATAACCGCAGCCGAATCCTTTGTAACATACTGCGAATAGAACAGGTTTTGCTTTCTTGCCCTGAAATCATCGGTAAATCTCGAAACGCCGTCGTCCGCAATTCCGGGGGTTACCGTGTCCATAAGCTTTTGCCATACGGGCGTATCAAGCGGAGATTTTGTAGAAGTGCCTTCCCTGTACGGAACGGCAGTTCCGCCGAGCCTTGCCACACTGTACTCGGGCAGTACGGAATATCTGTAAACATCTGATTTCCAGGTAAATTCCTTTAACGCGGGCATAACATATGTAACGCCTATTTCCTCTACCGAGCCGCCCGGCAGCGCCGCGGTAAATTCAGTGTTCATTCTGCCCGTGCCGTCAATTTTAATATTAAATGTGACCGATGAAACCTCGCTGTACGAGCCCGAAACGGTAACGACCGCCTCGCTGCCCGACGCAGCGCAGGATATGGAGTTAAGCTTCCACTTTGTCAGGCTTATAAATCTGCCGAGATTAAGGTCAGGTCCGCCTATAACGGTGGTTTTGCCGTTTACCTTGCCATCGGTTATCTTGCCGGTTGATTTATCAAACACGATATTAAAGTCCTTGCCCGATACGGTTATTTTTCCGTCGGCGTCATTTACGCTCGGCGCGTCTCCCGATACGCCCGCAAATTCAGGACCTTTTCTTCCGTCTATTGTAAACTCGTATTCGTTTACAATAAGGTTCAAAAGCTTTCCGTTGTTATTTCTGAAAATAAGATGTACAACATCGCCGTTTTTAAAGCCGTCATACTTAATATCAATGTTTCCGCTCTTGGTTGCCGCAATGTCGGGCATTTTTACGTCCGTCTTTTTGCCGTTTACGGTGCACTCCACCGTAATTTCATTAAGATTTGTGTTCTGATAACGGTTTTCAACAGGTATTGAAAGCGTACCCGAGGACGGAACACCGTACACCTTGTCGTCGTCAATATGAACGGGAGAATACGCGGTTTTGGTTATCCAGTATTCTTCCTTTTCTCTGTTCCAGGTATCAAGCAAGCCCCAATACCTGACAAAGTATTTTTCCGCCCCTTTCGGAGTCATTGTAGCCATATCCCTTGAATGCCATATAGCTCCGCCGAGGCCGCCTGCCTGTTTATAAATCAAATTCCAAAGCTTTTCCAGATCCCACTGCTCAGGCACGGCGGGGTCTTCGTAATACGCTGCCCTGTTATGTCCGTAAACATGGGCGTATTCGTCGTATATGTATGGAACGGAGGTTGCGGTATTATTATAAATCTCGCCAACCGTCGGGTAATGCACGCTGAATATATCGGTCGAGGTTTCCGAGGGCTGCAATTTACCCCATGAGAACTTGGTCGGGTGTTTTCCGTCAACCGCCTTTATATAATCTCTGCCCGCCTCAATATTCGCTCCCCAGTCGCTTTCGTTGCCGAGCGAATAGAAAAGCAGACTTGCGCGCGAGCGGCTGCCCTCAACCATATCGGCATAATATTTCAGGTAGTAATCCGATTCCGCAGGGTTGCAAAGCTTTTCATACTTTTCGTAATTTGAGGGAGTCCACCGGCAAACCATAGCAATTCCGCACTCTTCCTCAACATAAATCCCCAGCTCATCGCATATATCGAACACATAGCTGTACTGTGCATGGTGCGCAGTTCTTATATAATTGACGTTTGCCGCAGCAAGCTTTATAAGCGACGCTCTGTCCGACCAGTAATCCGCCACCAAGCCGCCGTTCGGGCTTAAGTTATTCCAGTCCGCACCCCGCAGCTTTGTAGAATGCCCGTTTACAAGAAATTGATTTCCGTTTATTGTTATCTTTTTAAAACCGACCTTTTTTGTTAAAGTCTCGGTCACCTTTCCGTCCTTTGAAACAGCGGATACCGTCAGGGTGTAAAGTCTCGGGTGCTCATCATCGTATTTCTGAACATTCTTTATTTCATTCGTTATTACCGTATCGCGGTTGTTTTCGCTTTTGAAAGCGGCAGATGTATTTTTAAGCGAAACATCCTTTCCGTCGGGGTCTTTAAGCGATATTTCAAATTTCCCCTCGGGGTTGCTCCGTGAAAAAGCCGCCGCCGAAACATTAAGAGTAGCATTTGTATATGCAGCGTCAAGGTCTGTATCGGTCTGAATGCGGCAAATGCTTTCTTTCGGCACAGCCATCAGCTTGGGATAGCCTATAATACCCTGATAAAGCTCGGATTCGCCCGAAACGATCTCGTATGTTGCTTCAACGGTTATAACGGCGTCCTTGCCGGGCTCAACATAGTCGGTTATAAGGCAGGTAAACGCGGTTGAGCCGCCCCTATGAGTCCTTACAAGCTGACCGTTCACAAATATTCGCGAATAATAGTTTACGCCCTCAAATTGCAGTAATATTTCCTTATTTTTATAGTCCGACGGTATTGAGGTACAAAGCCTGAATGCGGTTGGGTAATTGCCGTCCAATTTGTTTTTATGCTTTGTTCTCACTCCGACGTTAAGGTTATCGGGGTCTCCGGGTACGGGTACATCCGTCCATTTTGAAACATCGGCGTCGTTTTTCCAAAAGCCGTCCTGCGGCTCGGCGGTATATTTCCAAGTGCCTGCAAGGCTGATTATCGGCTCTTTAACCCCGTCGACCTTATCCGCGTAGGGGTAAATAACGGGTCTTGCAATGCCGTTTGTTTCAGGTCCTTCGGGTATTGCCGCAGTCTGATTGCTCGGGCAGCCCTTAATAACAACGTCGCTTACAAGCGAAATATCAACAGCCGTCGGGAAATAGAGCCGCAAATACCTTCTGTGAGTCTCGTTAACCTCAGCCGTCACCTGATTTTTCGCGGCAGTGAGTATTAAACGCTCAACCGAATCGTACCATGTGTACTTATCGTCCGATACCTGAACGCTGCCCTTAACGGCGGTTTTACCCGACCATTTAACGGTCACGCTCGCAATTTCAAAATCCTTTTCAAAGTCTATTTCAAAAACCTTGCTGTCCGCCGTGGTAAGGGACTCCCAATTATCGTTTATTGCGGACGCTCCGCTTTTCTTAAAGCCGTCGCCTATATAGGTCTTGAAATCCTTATAGGAATAATCTTTATACGCGTATTCAGGGAATTTACCGCTTATATCCGGCAGCTCTGCCTTTTCCTTGTATTTCACACTGCCGACATTTACAATACTGTCGGCATAAAGCTCTGTTTCGGCAACTAACGCATTGTTGTAATCTGCGTCGGTGGCGGTTGTAATCTCGCTCAGCTTTTTAATATTCATATTTGAATACGGGTTTCCGTTGTTCGCGTCTTTTTTGCCGTTCACTCCGTTTTTGCCGCAAGAGGTAAACGTTATGCACATTGCAAGCAAAAATCCCGCCGCTCTTATAAACCTTATGTTCTTCATTTTGTCCTCCGTTCTGCCGTTATTCGTTTAAGTCAAAAAACCGTAAATTTATCTTTCCCGAATACCTGCCGCTTTTTTGCGGCAGCTCAAATCGGTTAGCGCCGAACTCACCGAGCGTTACAGAGCCGCATTCCGAATTTATGTGCATAAGCACATCGCCGTTCGCCGCTTCAAACCGTACGCTTCCGCCGTTTCCGTCGGACTCTGCCGCAATACCCAGCCCGTCCTCACGCAATGCCGCAACGTAATAATAATCCCGCTTTGCGGCTCTGAAATCACGCGTGGAGGAAAAATCGGGGTTTTCCGTCAGCTGAAATTCAAATTCATCTTCGTTCCACTGCCGGCACGGCTTTTCGGTCTTCGTTTCCGTTCCGCCGCTGCGCCTAATTCCTATATCGCCGCTTGTTCTTCCCACGCAATCCTCCGGGTAGGTAGTGAAGATTTTGGAATTTCGCTCCCATATTTGGCGCATAACATCCTTAAGCCGCAGGGTTATACCTACCTCGTCAATAGAATGCTCGGCGGGAAATTCAAGCTCAAACGAAATTTCGATTTTTCCGTTCCTTTTGAAAAATTGCGTTATTCGCACCGAATTTTCAAGCTCCTTGTAAAAATGCTCGGAAACTATCTTCACCTCGTCGTTTTGCTCGGCGGTTATAAAGCTTGCGCCGTTAAACGTAAGCGGATAATTCGTTCCGAGATTAAGGTACGGTCCGCCTTTAACCAAAAGCTTGTTTTTGAATTTGCCACCGTGAATCATTCCGTCGTTTCTTCCGAACCAAAAATGCATACAGTCCGAATTTACCTGCGATTCAACCTGCGTTTCAAAGAATGTGACATCGCCGCCGCCCGCCGCCTGCTTAAACGGCATTTTTTTAACAGGCTTTTCAAGTATTATTTCAAAGGAATCAATAAGTGTGTTGCCTATCGGGTCGTCCTTTCGTGTGAACGACAGAAAGATCTCGTCCCCGCTTAACCACTCTGACCTTTGCAGGCTTATATACCCTTTCTCGCCGGGCTGCAGCAGCGGCAGCTTTGCGGGGTATTCCTCGCCGTTTATAAGGCACTGCATTTCAATTTTTCCGAAATCAAGCTGTGAATAACGGTTTTGCACCGGAATTTGGAGCAAATTGCCGTGCGGCGGTATTCCGTATACAACCGATTCGTCAATGTATACGGGCGAAAAAATCTTTCGCATATGCCAAAATTCGGGCTTTGCCCTGTTCCAAAGGTCAAGCTCGCCCCATTTCGGTTTAAAAAGCGCATTGTGTTCGCCGTTTTTAATACCCGCAAATTCTCTGCCGTTCCATACGGCAATTCCCAAACCGCCGGGCTTATTGTAAGCCGCTTCCCAGACCTCCCTCAATCGGAAAGCGTACATATCGCGGTTACTCGGGTCGTTTTCTATTTTTGCAAGATTTTCGCCGATAGTGTGGGCGTGCTCGTCATATATAACGGGGTATTCGGAATTTCCGCCCATCCACATCGGGTTTGTGTAGTGCTCGCTCTGAATTTCAACAGCGCCCGACGGGTGCGAATAACCCCACGAAAACTTATGCGGGTGCTTTTTATCCGCCGCGCGCAGATAATCCCTTGCCGCCTCTGCGTTAACGCTCCAGTCGCTTTCGTTACCGAGCGAGTAATACAAAAGGCTTGCGTGCGAGCAGACGTTTGCCATCATCTGCGCATACCCCTCAATAAAAACCGAACGGTATTTCGGATTTACGAGGTAATCGTACTTTTCGTAAATATTCGGAACCCAGCGCGATAAAAATACCGTGCTTCCCTCTTCCTCAACATATATTCCCAATTCATCGCACAGCTCGTGAACATATTTTTTCTGCGGATTGTGGCATGTGCGTATAAAATTGACATTTGCCGCCTTGAATTTTATGAGCGACTCTCTGTCCTGCTCATAATTCGCCGCAAGTCCGTTATACGGCGAATGACACATCCAGTTAACGCCGTGCAGCTTTTCCTCGTTCCCGTTCACCAAAAGGCGATTGCCTTTAATTTCTATGCTGTTAAAGCCTATCTTGGAATAATTTGTAAATACATTTTCGCCGTTTACGTAAAGCTCCGCTTTAAGGGTATAAAGCTGCGGGATTTCCGCCGACCAAAGCAGCGGGTCGGCTATACGGAATTTTTTAACCGTGCTGCCGTCATCCGAGCGGGAAACCTCTTCAGCTTCAAGCGTTTTCGGCGTATTATCGTGTGAAATAAGCGTATAGCGCGTCTCGGCGTTTTCTTTTTTGCCGAAGCAGCAGAGCTTTTCCCTTACGGTAAGCACGCCTGTTTTATTTCCGTTTTCCGTATCGGTAACGGTGCGCAAAACCGTCATTGCGGTTTTCGGCAGGGCAAACAGCCATACATAGCTGCAAATGCCGCGCGTCATGAGAAAATCGGGCTTTAAATTTTCAATCATTGCCGAAACGGTTATAACCGCGTCAAGCCCCGGCTGTACGAATTTTGTAATATCGCAGTCAAACGGCGTCATTGCGCCCCTGTGCGATAAAACAAAGCAACCGTTTACAAATACGCGCGCATACGATACAACCGATTCAAAGCGCAGTATTATTTCCTTGCCGCGCATATTTTCGGGAATATTTATTCTTTGAGTATATACAACCTGTGCGCCCGCGCCGCAGGTCTTCTCGCTTTCCTCTGCCCGTTTTGCTATATCCGAGCCGAAGTGGTCCGCGTCGGCGGGAACGGGCATATCGCGATAACCCGATATATCGGTATCGGTGCGCCAGTAATCGGCAGTCGGGTAATCGGTCATTTTCCACATACCCGAAAGCGGAATAAGCTCCTCGCGGTTTTCATCCGTAAAGGGCTCGGGGAAAAGCACGGGACTTTTTATGCCCTCCTCCTCGGTTGCAAAAAGCGGCGGCTCATTACTCGGGCTTTCATGCGAAAGCACCTCTGCCTTAATAATTTCGTGCGGATAAAAACTCGGCTCACATTCGGGGTTTTCCGGCTCGTACACAAGCCTTAAAAACCTTCTTGACGGTTCTTTAAATTCCGCAAAGTATGCTTCCCCCGCCCTTTTTGCGTGAATGCAGCCAACCGAAAACCACAGAATGCCCTCATCGGAAACCTCTGCTTTTATTTTAATATCATCCTTTTCGGAAGTCAGGCGTATTCCGCCGAGATCCTGCGGTTTTTCAAATTCGTGTACGCTTGCATGCATATTTTCGGAATAAAAGCGCCGCCAATCCTGATGAACCACCGAGTATTTACAGTGCTCCTCGCCTTTCTCGGTCTTCCATCGGGTCACCGTATGAAATTCAAATTTCTCGCTGACCTTAAATTCATCGGGCGAATATAGCTCGGCTGTTTTTTTGTATTCCGTATTACCGTTGTAATTGAGCCTGTCAGCCCAAAGGCTTGCGTTTTTTACAAGCCCGTCAAAATACGTAAATGATTTAATTTCGTTTTTCGCTTTCATACACTTCTCCGTTTAATCATCAGACGCAAACATTTTTCTTACTATAATTCCCAAAAGATAGCTCAGTGCGAAAAGGAAGGTTGCAATTGCCGAGGCATAGCCCATATCAAACCTTGTAAATGCGTAATCGTAAATATGCGCCACTATTGTATGTGCGGAATATTCGGGGCTCGGCATACCCGCCACCGCAACGGCAATATCGTAAGCTCCGAGCGACGCCACAATGGAATTGATAGCCGCGAAAAGGCACTGCGGCTTCATCACGGGGAAAATAATGTATCTGAACTCCTGGAGCTTTCCGTTCAGTCCGTCTATTCTTGCCGCCTCAAGGTACTCCGGCGGTATAGACCTGATTCCCGCCAAAAAGGTAAGAAATCCCGTGCCCATGCTCATCCATGCGGAAATAAAAATTACCACGCCTAAAATTTTACCGGTATCAAGCGTCCATAAAATCGGTTCGGTAATAATTCCGAGCCTTAAAAGCGCATTGTTTATAAGTCCGTATCTGTCGTTTGCAAATATATAAAGCCAAACTACCGACATTGCAACGCCGCTTGTTATGGAAGGCACATAAAAAGCCAATGAAAACAAATTTCTGAATTTCAGCGTGGATATTACCCAAGCCATAAGAAACGATAAAACAAAGCTTAAAGGTCCTACTATTACGGCAAGCTCAGCGGTATTTTTAACGGCGATAATAAAAACGTCGTCGTTTAAGAAAAGCTTTTTGTAGTTATCAAAGCCGACGTACTTCGCAGGCTGCAGCATATTGTAGGAGGTAAAGCTCTGATAAATCGAGGTTGCCACCGGCAAAACCGTGAAGAGGAAAAAGAGGACGAAAAACGGCAGTATGAAAAGATAGCCCTTGTAGTTTCTCTGAAACCAGTTGCTGCGGTAAACCCTCAATTGATTTTTCTTCATATAGTTACATAACCTTTCCGGTAAATTCCGATTTATTCCACCAAGCCACTTCTTTCAAGACCCTGCATAAAGCCGTTTTGCAGTACAAAGTAAAGTAAAAGCAGCGGAACGGTGCAAATGAATATCGCCGCCATAACCACACCGTCGGTAACAAGTCTGTCAAGCGTGCCGTTGAGCATTGCCGAATAATAATCCGATTTGGCGTTCAGCACATTATTGAGCATTGCGGGCAGCGGCAGCTTATTTTGAAATGTAAGATAATACGACGGCTCGTAATAATCGTTCCAGTGCCAGACAAACGAAACCAAAAAGGCAACCAAAACCGTGTTTCTGGCATTCGGCATTACTATAAAAGCATAGGTGCGTATAGGACCGTAGCCGTCAACCGCCGCCGCGTCCTCTATTTCAAGCGGCAGTCCCAAAAAGTTCTGCCTGAAAATATAAATATAAAGTCCTCCGCGAAGCCCGTATCCCAAAAAGCAGGGCAGAATTATCGGCAGATATGTATTAAGAAAATTCAGCTTTAAATAGTAAATATACTGCGGCAGTATTAAAACCTGCGGCGGAATTATTATGCTGAAAACAACTATGGCGAAAAACAGATTTTTAAGCCTGAATTTAAATCTTGAAAAACCGTATGCCACAAAGGAACAGGAAAGAATATGCCCCACTGTTGCAAGCACCGTTATTATCAGTGAATTAACGCCGTGTATCTGAACATCAAGATAAGACAGCGCAACCCCGTAATTTTTGATATAAATGCCGTGCGGAAGCCACGTAACAGCTGGGTCATTCAAATCGGAATAGGACATAACAGAGGTTACGATCATACGCAAAAACGGATAAATGAAGACAAACGAGACCGAAATCAGAAAAAAGTACAGAAGTATACGCGATATATAAAAATCATTGTTTTTGCACTTGATTACGTAATTTTTTACGCGTTTTAAAACCGTTGCCATTCGTTCAGCTCCTCCTTTCGGCATTATAGAATACAAATTTACGCGTTGACGCGATAACCGCGCCTATCAGCACTATTACAAACAGGAAATACATCCATGCCATAGCCGAGGCATATGAGTGCTGATATGTTTTAAACGCCAGATACTGATAATACTGCATTACCGGGTTATTTATATCGTTGAATGAATCCACCAGAGTGTAAACAATAACCACAATAACGGTAGGCGTAAGCATGGGCAGCGTTATAAACCAAAAGCTTTTCCATTCCGAAGCGCCGTCGCACCGTGCCGACTCGTAAACCGAAATCGGTATTGACTGAATTGCCGATAAAAAGAGGAGTATCGGCAGACCCGATTTCCAGAATACGGTTGTAAAGCGTTCAAGCAGAGTTGAAATAACGCCTGTAAGCACCTCGCCGAAATAATCGGAAAACTGCGGCGGCACGCTTATGCCGTTAAGCATTTTCATTGTATCTGAGGTGATACCCGAGTACATCAGCGTTTGGTATATCAAGCCGTTTCCGAGCACGAACGGCAGAAAGAATATGACCCTGAACGTCCCCTTAAATCTTATATTTTTGTTTAAGCAGATAACAAGAATTATTGAAATTAAAACAACCAGCGGCGTATTCACAAGCGCGTCGGTTATCGCCTTTAAAAAATCCGGCATAAAATTTATATCCTCGCCGAATAACGCCTTAAAATTCGCAAGTCCCGCAAAGGACATATTTTCGATACTCGTATTTCCTTTAAAGGATGAAAGCGCAAGCATCATTGAAAAAATTACGGGGTAGCCGAAAAACACCAATGTACCCAAAACAAACGGCGCTGTGAAAACATAGCCGAACAGGGTGCGCTGTTTTTCATAACTGACCTTTTTTAACTTCATGCTCACATCTCCTTAATTTATTACCGAATACCGATACGCCGGGATCTTTTCGCCGTTATAAACATAATCCTCGGCTGTCTTGTTTATAATAAGCCGTTTGCCGTTTTCATACTCGGTGCAAACTACATCCTTCGCCAAAACGGAGTGCTTTACCATACGCGAATCGCCTATCTTGCTCAAATCCTCGCACCGCGATTTATACTCTTCCTCTATGCTGTCCGCCCAAAGGCTGAACTTAGCGGAGAAAAGGGTGTTATAATGGGTATTCTGCAAGGTATACACACTGTCGCTCGTGAGCTCAAAATTCGGAATTACGCCGTATTCAAGCTGCGTCAGCCTTTGCACGGTAGGACTGTAAAATGAATTTACGGGATTGGAAACAAGCGTTACGCAGCCGCCGGTTACAAGCGACATAAAGGGCACGAAATAGGAATAAACCACACTGTGAGTAAACGGAATTGCTGCTTCGTAAGCCAAATCGGATTCCGCCATTACATAAAGATTGGTGCCGCCCGAGGCTGCCGTACCGTATTTATCCGCCGTGCTTTTGAGAACTTTCTTTATGCCGTTTATAAAATCCTCGGAATATGTGATTTTCTTATTGTAATCCCTGTACATAAGACTTCCGAAATTCGCAAAGCTCACGCCGTCAATCGCGGTTTTTTCGAGACTCTTAAGCAGCTTTTCCGCCCCTGAACTTATAACGCTTATGCGCTGATAATATATATTTTCATCCGCATTTGTTATGTAAAGCCCGTTATTATCCACCACTGCGGCTTTTTTCGGCGCGGTGCTGCTGTAATCGGTATTAAGCTCAATAAGGTTGGCGTCCGCAATAACGGTGTAACCGATTTTTTTGCAGTAATCGGCAAGCTTGCGCATATCTCCCGCGCCGCCCGATTTACCGTCAACCTGCGGAACGGTAGGATTGCTGCCGTAACCGCCCTTGTTCCAGCCCTTAAGCTTTATAACCGCGTTTTTAACGCCCCGCTTTTCAAGCCCCTTTACCATATCGAGCGCCTGAGCAAAATCGGTAACCGAAACGAGCGTATTGCCGGTAACATCCTGCCGCGGAACGCCTATAAGTATTTCGAGGGATATATCCGCCGTTTTTTCCTTCTCTTTTAACATACCCTGTGAAATAAGGTATTCGCGATATTTCAGTGCCATTGAGCTGTAATCGCAGTCATCGGGGAAAAGGGCGTAATTGATTTTCTTATCGCTCGGGATTATATCGTTATCCAAAATATCGGCAGTGCCCGAATTACCGTCTTCCGTGCCGGAAAAATTCAGTGTAGTCACATTTCTTATGTATCGGCTGAAAGATACTCTGTTAAAACGAATACCGTAATCTGCGGTGCTTATGTTAATGTAAGAATCCGCCCCGAAGCCGTCGGCATAGGCAAGAAAGCCCTTACCGCTGTTTTTCATTCCCACAACCGGCAGCGATGAAACATTCGATTCGGAATATTTGCCGTCTGTCGCCGAGGAATCAAGCTTTGTGCTTTCGCTCGGTTCGGGATTGTTTTCCGAGTATATCGGAAGCTGAATATATTTTCCGCGCGTTTCCTTTCCGAAATTCAAAACCGCGCCGCCCGAATAAGGCGTAAGAATATATCCGTTCTCTTCCGCGTCCGCCGCCGAAAAATACGGCAGCATATTTATACTTACAAAACGGCATTTACCATTTTCAATAATTGAGTCCGCAGGAATATTAACGCTGAAACCGTCGTTTTTCAGCCTGAATTCCGCCGTAAAGCCAAGCTCGCGCTCGGGGAAATAATACTGTATATCAATTCCGTCGCCTACGCTTTTCGTCCATACATTCGTTTTAAGCTTCCGCAAGGCGGCGGTCACTATTCTTTCGCGCCCGTTGCTGTTGGGGTTTGAATAGTTGATTTCAAACATTGAGGAAACGTTCTGTTTCCATACGTTTGAAAGCTTAAGTCCCTCGGTCTCAAAATCTATTACCGTGTTCCATACCTTCGTTTCGGCGGCGTCTGTTATTTTTATTGCCGAATTGGTTTTATCGTAAAACATGGTAAAGCTGCCGTTTGAGGCTGTTTTTTCATAAGAATAAGGGGTGAATTTCTGCGGTTGAAGCGTTATTGCGCCCGCCGTGCCCGGCAGCTTTTTGCCTGACGTCACAATTCCCGAACCCTTAATATCATTTGAAAAAGCACCCGTTCCGCACGCCGTTAAAGAAAAGATCAGTATCAATGAAACAATACCCGTTATAAATCTTTTCATTAAGTATACCCGCCTTTCTTTCATCGGCATTACAGATAATTGATTTTAAACTCTCTGTAAATTCCGTAAATAAAATCTATAAACTGCTTTGCAAGCGAAAAAAGCAGTATTGCAATAACCCATATAATTACAATCGCGATAAGCGAAAGGAAAACTACTCCCACCGTTTTACCGAGAGTATAATCGTTGAGGTACATCGTCTGCAAAAAAAGCAGTATTATAACCCACGCCAAAACCGCCGCTATAAGAAAGCCGTAAACGCCCGCGTCCTCTGATGACATAAAATGAGAAAGCCCTATGATTATCGGCATAAATACGATATACGGCATAAGACAAAGGTTGGTTGAGAGATACAGCTCTCTCGCCATAGCCTCGCCGTCCAAAAGCGACGTTACGGCGTAATTGCCGAGTATCCAGGAAACTATAGGTACAACGAATTTACCTATTTCCACAACAATATTCGCTTCCCACGCCTGAACTGACGCCAACGGATAATGTGTGCAGTATATTTGCAGTATTCTCACGCAGAAGAACAAAAATAGCAAAACCGTGGGAAAAACATAGCTGAATTTTCGGCTTCGATTAAGCTTTACCATATAAAATGTCTCGGCGGGGTCGGTAAAAATCGTAATTCCCAATAAAAAATTTTCCAATTGCCTTACCTCCCCTTTGTGCCGCTGCTGCCGAGCCGTATTCCCTTATACTTATACTCGCATTTTACCGAGAGCTTTTTAAACGCCCGCACCGCGTAAACCGCGGCCACCGCAAGCACTATTACCGCAACAAAAAACCAGCCGAAATTATTTTGCAGCCACTGCGTGCGCTTTTTATTGAACGCCTGCGAATAGTCGGATTTAAGGTTACCGAGCCTGTATTCCTCAATTGCCTTATCGTTATCGCCCATTTTGTAATAAGCTCTGCCTATTCCCTGGTGCGCAAGCGTATACGATTCGCATATATCAAGTGCCTTTTTCCAGTAGTCCATTGCCTCTACGTAGTAGCAATCCTTATAATAAGTAAGCGCCTTATGAACGGAGGTTATAAACTCGGTAGGGGTATAAAAAACCAACCCCTTTGCCTCGTCGTAAACGATTATCCTCCCGTCGGACATTTCACCGATGCAGGTCGGCGCTTCAAGCATACCCGCCGCCGTTCCGTAGCCGCCGAAAACGCACAGCGGCGTTCCGTCGTAATCATACTGATAAATCTTGCAGGAATTTTTTTCAATCACATTCACAATTCCGTCGGCATTGACCGAAATATCGGTAAAATTCGGTTTTACCGCCTTGTGCGATTTGTTATAGTATATTTCGCCGTAATCTTTTACGGGAAAGATATTAGTGCCGACCGCGTTGAGCTTTTTTATCTGCCCGTTTTTGTAATCCATTGTAGTGGCATAAATATAGCGGTCCTTTCCGATAACGAAATTGGTGTACGGCTCGGGCTCAACCTTCTGCAATTGCTGCTTCTGCCGCTTGGTTGCGAAAAGATTTACGATTATCTGCGTGAACGAAAGGCTTACCTTGGTAGAGCCTATGTAGCCGCGGAAGGTGTTATCCACATCTATTTTCATAAGATTCTGATAGGACATTGAGTAAATATACCCCGTAGAAGACACCGCAATTTTTGTGGGTGAAAACTTTTCGCTGCCGTCAAGCTCAAGACCTTCGGGAGTCTTAAACTCCTCTTCTGCCTTACCCGATGAATTTAAATGAACAACGCGGTTGTTGCCTGTATCGGCAACGTAAATGTCGCCGTCCGAATCCACAAAAATTCCGCTCGGCGAAGAAAACCCGCCGTTTTCGGCATTATCAAAAACACATACGAACGATCCGTCGGAATTAAGCTTTACAACGCAGTTTTCGTTTTTGCTTATAAGATAAATGAAATCCCTGTCGTCTACAAAAATATCGCTTACCGTACCGAATGATTTTCCGTTATAGCCCGTCGTTATCTTCTCGGCGGAGTAGCATTTTGAAATTGCCACCCTCTTCCCGCTCGATACGTCAAGGGTATAGTCATACTCGCTGTCCGACAGTGCAAAAGCGTTTAACGCGCATGAAAACAGAATAATACCGGTTAAAAGCAAGCAAAAAAATCTTTTTTTCATAATTCGTTTACTCCTTAATTCCGGAATATTCCATGGTCTTTATAACCTTACCCTGCATAACCGTGTAAATTATAACGGTCGGCGCGGTCATAATAAGGGTTGCGGCGCATGCGGCGCCCGCGCGGGTAAGTGAAACGCTGCCCGCACCGCCCGATATTTGCTGAACGGCAAGCGGAAGGGTTTTAAGCGCCGCCTTTGATGTGTAAACAAGCGGTGCGAAATAATCGTTCCAGCTGCTCACAAAGGTGAACACTATAAGCGTTCCCCAGGCGGGCTTTACGTTCGGCATTACTATTCTCCAGAATATTTTAAACTCATTTGCGCCGTCAATGCGCGCCGCCTCAAGCAGGCTGTTTGAAAGCTGCGACATAAACTGAATCATTAAAAACAGATTGAACGCAACCGCTATTTTAGGAATAATAAGGGCGGAATAGGTGTTTATAAGCCCTAATTTATGTACGACCATATAGGTCGGTATGGTAGTAACCGTTCCCGAAAACATAAGCGCAGCAATAATAAGCTTATTTAAAAAAGCATAACCCGCAGGTCGCAGCTTATTTATGCCGTATGCCGCAAGCGAGCATACCACGACCGATAAAAACACCGAAAGCACGGTTACATAAACCGAATTTATAACATAGCGCAAAAACGGAATATCCGTGCTTGAAACCGCACCCACAAGCGTTGAAAAGTTGGTAAGCGTTGGGTTGCGTACAAAAAACTGCGGCGGATAGATAGAGAGCTCCTCTAACGGCTTGAACGCCTGACACACCAGATAAACCAGCGGCAGTGACGTGAAGCTTAAAAGTATAACGATAAACACATAAAGCGAAATTCTCGAAAAATGAACGGGATAACGGCGCTTGCCTATTTTTAAAGTCATTTTCTGCCGTACTCCTTTCTCTTTGCCGAAATTTCCTCATTTATATCCTCAACCGCCTGTTCAAGTGATGAACGCAGCGGCTTTGAGCTCATTACCACCCTGTTCCACGCGTTTGATATGTGGCGGCTTGTGAAATATCCGCCGAGCACCGCAGGCGTGTCGGTAGCCCAATTAAAGCTTTCCTTTATTACCTCTATATCGTTTGAGTCCCACGGCAGCCGCAGCAACGCGCCGAGATTAGCGGTTGCCACTCTTGAATCCTGCCCGATAGACGCCTCAACTAAGGTATCGTACCTATACTGTGTATCCTCGCTTATAAACCATTTCAAAAATTTCCATGCGGCGTCAACATTTTTGCAGTTGCTTAAAATAATGCCTGCGGTAGATGTGACCGTCATATAGCTTCGGTCAATATCGCCGTTTTCCTTTTTCACACCGGGTATGAGGGCAATTCCCCACTTTCCAGTAAGTTCGGGAGCTGCAACCTGCAAAGACATATACTCCGAAAAACCGCCTATTCCTATAGGCATTTCACCCGAGCGGAATCTGTTGTAAAAGCTGGCGGATACATCTATTCCGTAATTGGTGTAAAGCTCGGTAACCGCCTTAAATGCCTGATACGCTTCGTTGGTATCAAGCGCGGACGCCGAATAATCGTCGGTATAGTATTTACCGCCGTACTGCGCTAAAAACATTCCGAAATCGTTGGGAATATACATTTGCAGGTTATTCTGGTAAAGCATAGGCAACAGCGTGTTGTAAACGTCATCCCATGTTTCGGGCAAGGCAAAACCGAAATTTTTGAAAATGTCCTTGCGGTAGAACATCACCTTAAAGCCGACCGTAAGCGGAATACCGTAAACGCCGTTTTCAAAGGTCTGCGAAATTACCGCGCCAGGTACCAATTGCCCCGCAACAGTCTCAAAGCCCTCAAGCTTTGATAAATCCACCACGGTTTCGCGCATTGCAAATTCACCTGCCGAAGAAGCGTTCACGCCTATTGCAACATCGGGCGCCGTGCCCGACGCTATTGCAAGCATCAGCGCATTGACAGAGCCCGCCGCCAGCTGGCTTGAAGGCAGAATGTTCATATCAATGGCTATTCCCTCTTTAGAAGTGAAATTCTCATCGGTAAGCTGTTTTATTATCTGTGCCCATTCGCTGCCCTCGCCGCACCATACGGAAAGCGTTTCGCCCGCGTTTTCGTAGTCGCCGTCCATTTTTACGTTATCGTAATCCTTTGTAAAGGAAAGAACCACGTTCGCAAATATACTGTAAAGCCTTACAAAAAAGTTAGAGGTTGGGTTTTTAAGCTTTTCACAGCTGCCGTATGATATGGTATCAACGGCAAGCGGCTGCGATTGCAGAGAAATGTATGTTGTTGAAAGCGTGCTTAAAAGATTTTGCATTTCCGTAAGCTTTCTCACCGTGTTTTCCGGATCTTTTTTCAAAAGCTGCAAAATTTCGGCAAGCTGGTTGAAATTGTTTGTAAGTGAAGAGCGCTTCTGCGCCAGATTATTAAGCGCGTCAATGCAGTAGACCTGATAATCGTAAAGCCTGTTTATTGTTTCGTTTATCGTCGGAATTTTTTTATCAAGCTCATAGTCATAGTTCAAATCGGGGTCGGAGGTCGTGATCATCATAACCTGCAGCATAAAGTCCGAAAGCAGCTGTGTGCAATCGTTCACCGCATTCATAAGGTTGCCCATTTCGCCTATAACCGGCGTCATGGAAAGCACATGCTTGCCCTTTGTTAAATAAATTTTATAAAGCCCGCCGTTTTCATCCGAAAGCTTTTCGGTATACCATTTCGTATTGTAATCAAACCTGTATTGCGCAAGCTCCTTAAACGGAACGGCATTATCAATCATTATTTTCCTGTATACCGGCATACCCTGGCTGAAATCCTGCCGAACGTGAAATGCGAAATTATAATAGCCGTCCTCGGGGGCTTCAATCTGCCAGTAAGCGGTTTGTCCCACCTTTGACCACATATCGCCGCCCATGGTGTTCATTGTGACGGAGGTTATTGACTTAGGCGAGCAAGAAGGGTCGTAGCTGCTTTCCATTCTTATAGTCGTATGGGATTTATACAGCATTTCCTCCGCCTCAATTGTTTTAACCGTACCCGACAGCGCAGCGTTCGGCGAGACCTTTAGATATTCGCTGTATTCCATCGGCTGCTCGGGCGGCGTAAGGCAAGCGGCGCTTAAATTTATCTCGCCCGAAATATATGTAAGCGATACGGTATGCACGCCCGAGGAAAAATAGAAAGCAAGCGGCAGCGCCTCAACGCCTATGGCGTCGGATATATACATATCCTGCCAAACAAGCAGATTTTCCTGCTTGGGTCTTACCTCGTCGCCCAGAGAGTTTTTACGTATTCCGTCGGACAAATCATCACGGGAAAGCCCGTAAAAATTAACCTTATTTGTTTCAAGACAGACCTGTTTTCCGTCTATTTTAAGGCTTCTTACCGCCGCTGTGCCTTCATTGCCCAAAAGATACCTGAATTTAATGCAGTAAAGCCCGGCGCTGCCTGTGTTGAAGGTCCAGGTTGCTTCTTCCTCCCTGTTGCACCATTTAAAAACGGTTCCTTCCTTTTCATCCACAACCGCAACGCTTTTTTTGCCGTCGTTCAAATCGGGAACGACCGAGTTTGCCTCAACCGCGGTTTCGGCGTTTTTATAACCGTTTTTTTCATATTCCGCCGCCAAGGAAGAATACCTCGGCGTGTCCAAAACATCCGCGTCCGATTTTTCGTATGTCGGCGCGGCGGTTTTATATTTTTCCTTAAGCGGAATCGCGCGCGCCGTTAAAGGCAGCGCGACAATAAGCGCCGCAGCTACCGAAAGGTATTTAGACAAATTGGATTTCAATGTTTTGTTCATAATTGACTCCCGATTTTAGTTTCTTAATAAGCAAAACCCGCAAAAAGCTTTTTACGGGCTTTGCTTATCCGACACACACGTGTGCGTGTCGAATAAAAGCTCTGTTGATTATTTGCCTGCGTTTTCGTTAATGTATTTAATAATATCCGCGCCGCCCATAGAGTTAAAGTCCGAAACAAAGTTATCAAACGCGTCTATGGTTTTTATTCCGGTTATAATCTCGTAAAAATACTGATTTTCAAGGGTTTTGATTTTGGAATACGTGGCAGTGTATTTATTCGGCAGCGAAGTTGCCAATACCGGCACAACATTTAAATTCTCTGAATCCGCCGCAGGAATGCCTATGAGGTTATTTACCGCGTCGTTCCATTCTTCAACGCTGCAGCCGTATCTGTCTTCCTTATACGCCATAATTCCGTCATAACGTTTTTTTGCGTGATCGCTAAGCCCGGACGGGTCTTTTGACTCCACCTTTTTCATAAGGCTCTTGCATTCGTCAACAATAGCGGTTTTGTAGGAGATCTGCTGCCAGATCGGGAAATAGGGCTTAACATCGGTGCTGTCGCAAAGGCTCTTGTACTTATCAACAACATCATCGGGCAGCACGTGTGTCTCCGAATTAAGGTCGTTATTTACATTGTACATTTTTATAATAGCCTCGGGATGCTCGCAGTTGGGGCTCATAATAAGGTGACCGTTTACTTCAAGCGCAGCCGTTTCCTCGGGAACGGAATATTTTCCGTTGCTGTCAAGGGGTGCGGAGAGCGCTATCCAGTCAACATCGGGGTTGGCTTCAAACGAAGATTTCAGGTTGTCGCCGTTCCACCACGGACCGAACACCATTCCGCACTTTCCGTTGCCTATATTCTGACCGTTATTATCCTCCTCGCAGAAAAGGGCTCTGGATGTGAAAAGCTCGGAAAGCCTTGCAAGCGCCGTTTTTGTTTCGGGTGCGGCAGAGCCGTAAACCACCTTTCCGTCGCTGCCTTTAAGCCATGCGCCGGGGAACGAGCCGAACGCCGCAAACAGCGGGTCTATGGATGATGTGTTATCAACGCCGAAGCGGTAGCTTGAAAACGGTATTCCGTATGTATCGTCCTTACCGTTCTGATCGGGGTCCTGGGTTGCGAAGGCGGTAGCTATTTTAGCCACATCGTCAAAAGTTTTCGGCTTTTCAAGTCCTAAAACCTCAAGCCAGTCGTTGCGTATCCAGAGCACCTCGTGCTGATAGCCGATTGCGGTACTCGGCAGCGCGCCCAGCTTTCCGTCAACCGAAACCTCTTTTAAGCAGCCGTCGTTCGGGAAGCTGTCATACGCACCCTTCAACCCGTTTCCGAAGTATTGCTTGTACGGAGTAAGATCCTTTATTGAATTGTTTGCAAGCAGATCCTTTACGGATTGCGTGCTGTAAATAGTAACCGCGTCGGGTAATGTTCCCGCGTTAATGCACATATTTACCTTTTCAACGTGCTGTTCCCAAGGAAGAGCCCATTCAAATTTGATATCGATATTATACTCTTCCCGCATAAACGTAATAAAAGGATTATCGGTAATATTGGCGGCATCCTCGTCGTCTCTCTGCCAGACGCCGAGGGTAACGGTGGTCATTTCGTCCATCTTTTTGTAGGCTTTATCGTAATCAACGCCTGCAACCAGCCCGGTTTTTTCATCCACCTTTATTCCGCCCGAGCTATTTCCGCCGCCGTCGCTGCTCGTTTTCTTACCGCCGCAGCCTGCGGCGGTAAGGGCTACGAAAGCAGCCAAAAGAAGTGTGAACCCCGATTTGGATATTTTCTTTAAATTCATAATTTCACCCTTATCTGTTCTCGGAAATCACCGGAGCATATAAGCCTCCGGCAATATTTTAATTTATCTGTTTTTGCCCCTTTGAGCAATTGCCCCGGTCAGAACCGCAAGTGATAAAACCATTGCAAACGCCGCTATAACGGCAGTATTTCTGTTAACGTCGCCTGTTTGCGGGCTGCCCGAGCCGCCGTTTCCTTCGGTCGGAATTTCCACAACGCCCATTTCGTATTCAAGGCCTTTTACAGCTTCCATAGCCTCGCCCTTTGTGTTTGAGGAGCTTCCGTCCCATATAACGGTCTCGCTGCCGTCGGCATGAATTATTTTCATATCCTTGAAATATACGTTGTAGGTCTTGTTCGGATCTGCCGCCGCCTTGGTCGAGTTAATGGTTGCTATCCAGTGGCATGCCTCGCGCGGAGTATTTGCCGGTTCAAAGGTTCTTGTATACCATTTATTGAGCGCAACGCTTGAAAGATCGGTATCGGGCAGCATTGAAAGACCGTTTGAATCCACAATATTTTTCTCCACCGCGAATGTGTGGAACATTCCCCAGAAGCCGTCCTTCTTATCGTTTTCCTGATACGAGAATCCGCCGAGTCCCGCCATAGGGGAATCAAGCATTACCTTGTAGGAAATCTTATCGCCCTCGTTAAGTGCAATGCCTTCACCGAAATATCCGAAGAAGGAAATATTTGCGGTTTTGCCCTGCATTGCTTTTGTATATGTATACTTAACCGAAAGCTTTATAACCTTTTCAAGGTTTATTTCAGGCTCTTTACCGTTTGACGGATACGGGTCGTCCACTGCAGTGAGGGTGGTTTTTGCGTTTTTCTCTGCACCCCAAACCTGCGGATTCAGCTCTTCGGAAGTGATGTCCTTATCGGTTATGTTGTACTGAACGTTTCCTTTGCCGTCAACGATTTTTATATTCTTGATATAGTAAGCGTAGGTCTTGTTTACGTCAACCGCCTGGGTGGTGTTAAAGCAGAGCGCCACGGTGTGAAGACCCTGTGCGCCCTCCTCGGAATAAATGCCAGAAAGCTGAACCGATTCCTTGCGCCATACGCCTGTAAGCGCGGTATGATCCAGGGTTGCGTCACCCGCCGTAGCCCAGTTTTTATTGCCCTGAACCACAATGTTTCCGAAGCCCTTTACCGCGTCTGCCAAAGCATATTCGTATTGCAGCGTCCAATCCTTGCCGTTTATAAGGCAGGCGTCTGCTCCCGAGCCGAGCTTCAGCCTTGCGGGAGTCATGCCCATACCCAAGGTATAAAGCCCTATTTGAGATACCTTTTCAACTCCGTCCTTGCCGTCCGAAAATTTAACCTCCGCCTTGATTGCCTGATCGGCTTTAACGGGCGTCGGCGTGGGCGTGGGGGTCGGTGTGGGGGTTGGCGTAGGCGTGGGATCGGGAGTTTCGTCCTTATAAGGATTATCAACCATTGAAAGCGTTGTATTTGCATTCTTTTCCGAACCCCAGATTTGCGGGCTGAGCTCATCGTCGGTAAGCTCGCCGTCGGTAAATGTATATACGGTCTTACCGCTGCCGTCGGTTATTTTTATGTTTCTGTAGTAGGCGTAATAAGTTTTGGAAGTATCAACCGCAGCCTTGGTGCTGACCGACAGTGCAAGGCAGTAAAGCGGCTGCGTCCAGTCTCCGCCGCAGCCGAGCGGTTCAAGACTTACCACTGCCTTTTTCCATTTGCCCGTTCCGTCGGTTCTGTCACCTGCCGGATCGCCCGCAACGCCCCAGTTGATTCCGCCCTGAACCTGAATATTGCCCATTCCGACCACTGCGTCGGAAATTGCATAATCGTATTCGAGATTCCAGTCCGTACCGGCTATCGAGGTGATATTTTTATCATCCGCATAAAGCTTAAATCTTTCGGGCGAATAAGCAAACCAAAGCGAATAAAGCGCTACCTGGCTTACCTTTTCAACACCCTCTTCGCCGCTTGAAAACTTTATGGCGGCAGAAATCACCTTTTCCTGTATTTCGGCGCTCGGTTTCAGTGCGGTAGGTATCAAAACAACCGAAAGCACCACGCAAAGCGTCAGAACAGCCGATAATATTTTTTTACATTTCATAATCGTTATCTCCTAACCTTATTTTAGTTTAAATCGAAAGCCCTGTTCCGTATTCACCCCCATATAATTACGCTCTTGTTTCACCGTTTTGTACCGTTGCGGTCAGGCTTCGGTGCGAAACCGTAACATGTTCGTCACTCATTGCCCCAAGCTGTAACCGCACCTGTTACTTTTTAGCTTACATGTAACTATGTTTTTTGCCTAATAGATAACAAGTCGCTAATTTAAATGTGATTTATAGCCTTATATTTGTATATTATCACAATCGCGACGCTTTGTCAATACTAAAAATACGATTACAAGTAACTTTTTGGAAAAATTTAGAATACATGTATCTTTTTAGAAAAACAACCCGAATCGCATGCAAAAACGGGTGAGAAAGCTGTAAAACAACCTTCTCACCCGTTTTATATTATGTTATGTTTTCAAAAGCCTACTTTTCGTTAAAGCAAATCTCAATTAAATCGTCAAGCTTGGCGGTTGCAAGGCACTGAACATAATCTGCGCCGCCGTAATAAATTTTAACCGTGCCGTCGGGCTCGGGTATTACAGCGCCCGGGAAAACAACGTTCGGCACCTGACCTATCATTTCATACGGTTCTTTAACATACAAAATGGGGTCCTTGCAGCGCCCTATGACCTTCCACGGCTCGTTAAGATCGAGCATCATAACGCCTGCGCCGTAATTTATGCCGTTGCAATTCGGGAATACTCCGTGGTATACCGTGAGCCAGCCCTTATCGGTCTTGATAGGCGGCGCCGCCGGACCTATTTTGGTATTCTCCCAATAATTCTCCGGCTTTGCAATAACGCGGCATGTGCCCCAATATTCAAGGTCGTACGAGGAGGTTATCCATATATCCCCGCTTTGCACGGAGTTCTGCGGTCTGTGCAGCATCCAATACTGTCCGCCGATTTTCTCGGGGAACATAACGGCGTTGCGGTTGGAAATATGCAGCGGAAAGCTTACATGCTCAACCGTTTTAAAATCGGTCGTTTTGCCTATGGCAATGCGGCAGCCGTAATCTCCGCCAACGCAGTATGTAATAAAATACTCGCCCTCCACGGGGTTAATTCTCGGGTCATACCAGCTGCCGATAAGCCTGCCCGAATTTGGCAGAGTTACCTCATCGTAAAACTCCTGTTCTTCAGGGCTGCAAACAAATTTTACCGGCTCGCTGTCGGGTATGAAGTTAATTCCGTCGATGCTGCGCGAGGTCCATACCATTTGTTTTTTGTTAAGCGCCTCAAAGCGACTCATCATAACATATGTGCCGTCGGGCAGCTTTACCGCGCCCGAATTGTAAACCGCACAGCACGGGCGCGGCATATCGTCAGGCTTTAATATGGGGTTATGCTCATATCTTTTGATAATGGCCTTTTTTAAAATCATTTTATTACTCCATGTCCTTTAAAAAATTTGTTTCAAACGCCTCTGCCCATTTAAGGGCTATAAGATAATGCGCGGGCGAGGTCGGGTGTATTCCGTCCATCAGCCAATAAGCGCAGCCGCCCGTATTTGCGGCATTATCAAGCATTTTTTGCAGCTTTACGTATACGCAGCCGAATTTTTCGGCCATGTTCTTGCTTATTTCTGCGCATTGCTCTGTGTATGCGCGAAACCTGCGGTATTTATCGCTGCCCGCTTCACCTGTATTGCTGCCGGGCAGAACAAACGGTTCAAGCATTATTATTTTAAGCGTCGGCAGCGCTATTTTCATTTCGGATATTGTATCTTCAAGGCAATTGCGGTACTCTGCTTTATTAAACCCGCCGGGCTTATCAAGGTAATACCAAACGTCGTTTACGCCCGCCAAAAAACCGACATAATCAGGTTTTTCGGCGATAACATCGCGTGCATTTCTTTCCTTTATATCCGCAATGCGGTTACCGCCCACTCCTCGGTTTAAAAAGGTGTATTCACCGGGAAAGCGACTGCCCAAAATACCCGTGACCATTGTTGCAAAGCCGTATCCGCGGTTGAATTCCTTATCCCGCGAGCGGCTTGCGTCGGTTATTGAATCGCCCTGAAAAATTATTTTTTTCATTGCTTTTTCGCCTTTTCTTTAGCCGCAAAGAACCATAATTTCTTTTTCTTCATAATTATCAGCAAAACGCCTGTTGCGATTACCGCTGCGCCCGCACACGCCGAAATAATTATCGGCTGAGTGTAGCTGCGTTTTACCGAGCGGCGCACTATTTTCTTTATAACCTTTCTGTTTTGTGCCTTTTTATCGCTGTTGCTGTCGTCCTCGGGCTCTGAATCGCTGTCATCCCCGATATTATCATCGGTTTCTTCCTTGGGCTTTTCGCCGTAAACGGGGTTAAACAGCCGTATATCGGTAATTTCGGTAAGATCGGACGCCTCGGTTACATAAAAGCCCAAAACCGTATTGTCGCCGCTGTTGACCGTTGCGCCGAGCGTGTTCCACTCGCCCTCGTTTGCGGCTGCCCAATCTATTACGCGCCCGTAAAATCCGTTGCTGTTTTCAATAACACCGCAAACCGTATTTTCGGAATCGCTGCGCAATTTAAGCGAAAAGGTATAATCCGTGTTCGGTTGTACGTTCATCCACTTTATGTAATAAGCGTGGGTGGGGTTAGCAAACTGCTTTCTGCAAACCAGAGCGTTTGTGCCGTTTTCAACCGTTTCAAAGCTTATTCCCGAGCCTATTTTACCGAAATATGCGCCCGTGTTCCAATATTTGCCCGAAAGGTCGGCAATATTTCCGTTTTCCACAAGGTTGTATTTATCCTGACAGTAAGTTTTTTCGGTAGTGACCTCCCTTACCTTTGCGGTAAATACGTTCGTTTTTGTTTCGGATACCGCCTGCACAGCGCGGCAGAGCTGAATATCGTCAAGCCATGCGTTGCTCACACTGCCGGTAACGGTAATATAAAACTCGCTGTATTTGCCCGTGGTGAATACGCAGGCGCGCCTGTGCCAGTTTCCGTCCCATGAGGGCGGCGTTAAGCAGCGGGTCGTTGTGCTGTTCGGCGTTTCATCATAGTACATACCCGTGCGCTTGGTCTTAAGCACCAAAAAGTTCATATCGGCGTCCGTTATGCCGAAGGTCATATCGCCGCGGTTTGTATTGCTCATGTTTTCACCCTTTACAAGGAAAGAAAGCATATAGCTCGTATTAGGCTCTAAATTCACCTTGAAGCAGGCTGTTTGAAGAGCCGAGGAATTGGGATCAAAATGCAGTACATAACCGTTTTTGCCCGCCGCTTTTCCGCTTACGCGCTGCATAACTCCGTTTTTAAGAAACGTATCGGTATTCCACGGCGCGCCGTCGGTCGTTTCAAGGTCGCCGCCGGCAATAAGGTTAGTTCCTGCGGGCGCAATGTTTTGTTCCGTTTCAAAATTCAGAATCATTGCGTCGTCGCTTTCTCTGAGCAGAACCTTTAACACGGTGTCCCTTGTTATCACGAAATCATAAGGGTTATCCTCCGAAAGCAATACGCCGTCAAGATACCAGCCGCTTACCTTGTAGCCCTCCTTAGGCGTTTCGCTCAGCGGTATCATTTCCCCCGCCGCGTAGCCCGCGCCTATCAGCTTGCCGGTTTCTTTTCCGTCGTCGTCAACGGTAAGGGTAAGCGAGCATTTTTTGCCAACGGTAATATTATCCACATATGCCGCACCGTTATTTACCACAAAAAGCAGCATAAGCCTTGTGTTATCTCCGCTGTTGAAAACGGCGCGGTTTATACCCCATTCGTTGTACTTATCGCCGTTACCGTTTACAAAGCGGTCCTCTACCACGGTTGCAAGCCCCGGTGTTAAAATCTTGAAAATCGCGCTTTTATCCTTTTCGGTGCGCTTGCCATAAAAGCTTACGGCGTAATCCGTGTTGGGCTCAACCGTGAAATACTGCGCTATATAGCCGTATCGTGTAAAGCGGTCGCCCGCCGCCTCAATTTTCATACACCCTTTTCCTCTAAAGGGTGAATCTGTAGAATTGACAACCGCTTCTCGCTCTGCCGAGCGGAATATCCACGATTCGTTTATCGGTTGCTCGCAATCGCCGTTTGCAATGCGGTTATCGTGCTTTTCGGTAAAGGTGAATACCGCCTTAAGGCTTATACTGCGCGTTACCTTAAAGGTGTATGCGGCAGTATCGGAAACCTTGCTTTCGCCCTCGTACCAGCCGCCGAAAATATAGTCGGCCTCTGCTACTGCGTAAAGCGTAAGCTCCTTGCCGTACGCCTGATTCGGCGAATCAAGCCCCGAAACAGAGCCGCCCTCATCCGACGCGGCGCTCACGGTAAATGCCGTTTCCACGTTCAAATCGTCAATATACGCATCACCGTTATTCATTACAAAGCAAAGCTTTACCGCGGTATTATCGCCGCTTTTGAAGGTGACGGTGTTCTTGCCCCACTTAGTATAATCTCCGCTTTTGCCGTTTATAAAGTAATCGCCCGATAAAAGATTGTTGTTTTCGCCGTCAAGCACCTTGAAAATCGCGGTTTTATCGCTTTCGGCGCGTCTGCCGTTGAATGTAACGGTATAGGTAAGCCCCGGAACTACGTTTATTGTCAGAGTAGCGTTTTTATAGCGCGTTTCGGTGTCTCCCGCAGAAATTTTAAGCGAGTAAGAGCCGTTTGCAGGATTATCGACAGAGCGCGTAAAGCCATCCGCAAACGAGATGTTATACGCCGAAAGATCGTCCTCCTCAAAGCCGGGGTTGGGTATTTCAACAAGCGCCTTGCCTATTATTACGCTTAGAGTCATATCAAACGCGGTAAAGGTGCAGCTTTCCCCCGAGGCGATTTTTTCATCGCCGCTTTTCCACATACTTACAATATATCCGTCCTCTGCCTCGGCGGTAAGCGAAACGGTCTCGCCCTCGCCGTAGCCTATTTCGGAAAAGCCCTTGATTTCGCCGTGCTCTACAGGTAATACATTTATTTTTGCCTTGCGCATAACGCGTATATCGTCTATAAGCACCGCCGCGTTTCCCGAAACTATGCGAACCTTAAGGCGGTCGTTATTCCCGCTTGAAAGGGCAAAGCGCGATATTAACCATTCGCTGCTTTCCCCCGCTGTTCCCGCAGCTAAAACGCTGCCGCTTACATCGGTCACTTCAAGCTTTACATCCCCCGTGCCGTTATCTGCGGCGGCACTGCAAAAGGAGAATATGTAATCCGAGTTTTTATCGCAGTCAAACGTGCTTTCCGCCGTGTTTCCCGCACCTGCCGCTACCGAAAGCGAGCTGCCGTCTATCGGGGAAATATCGCTTACGCTAAACGCGGTATCCGAGCTTAAGGTCCAGCTGTTAAGCCCCTTTTCAAAGCTGCCGTTTTTCAAAAGATTATACGGGTCGCCCTCTGATTTAAAAGATACATCGTCCACATAATATTTCCCGCCGCTGCCTATCTGTATGTTTAATGTAAGCTCGGTGTAGCTGCCCGAATTTACAAGCGCGGTTACGCTCTGCCATTTGCCCGCGTCGCCGTTTATCTTTACATTTTTAGCGCCCGAAAGATACTTCGTGCCCGACATTAGGGACCATTGCGGAGTTTTTTTGGCAGCGGTTTCTGTGAAGAAAGCAAAGCTTAAAACATAATCGCGGTTTTTCTCAACCTTTATCGGCTTATAGGAAAGTGTTCCGTAACTCGATGCTTCGGTTGTAAGAAGCGCCGAGCTGTTGCCGCTGTTTTTTTGCTCCGTGCTTAAGGAAACGGATGTGCCGTTATTGTATCTCCAGCCCGACTGAGCCTCGGAATTGCTTGCAAACACCGTGTTTTCCATATCTCCGCCGGGAATAAGCTCTGCGCCTGCCGCGCTTACGCTGAATGTTCCGCCTGATGCGATAGGAATACTTACGGCGGCAATAAGCACAGCCGAAAATACCGCCAAAGCGCGAATTTTAAATTTCTTCATAAATCAATTCTCCCTTTCCTGCAGCTTTCTATACACCGAGTGCGGCAAGCTTTTTCTTTAAAGCCGCCGCGTCTCTTATATCAATAAAGGTATCCGCGTTAACGTCTGCTCCCGCAGATATGGCACAGTCTATTCCGAGCAAATGTTTTTTAAGCAGCGCCAAATCCTGCGAGTTTATATCGTCATCGCCGTTTACATCGCCTAAAAGCGTACCCGTTTGCGGTAAAAACTTTGCAATAACGGATATTCCGCTCTTCGCTGCGGCTATATACTGCGTGTTATCGCTCAAAAGCATATCGCCCGAGTACCAACCCGCAAACCTGTATCCCGCGTTTGCTGCGGCATTTATCCTTATAACCTCCCCGGGCTGATACCCGTTTTGGAGAATACCCGAAATACCGCCCCCGCGCGACGCGGCAGCCTGCGGCATAATGCGCTCGGATAAATGAAGATCGTCCGCATAAGCCGCAGCGCCGTCCTCTGTAAACGCAAGCCATATTTTGTCGGTATCGCCGCTGTTGAAAATAACGCGGTTAAGCTCCCATTTTCCGTTGCCGTTTATCCAATAGTTGCTTTGCGTGCCCGCAACGGGATTTTTGGTTGCGGGGTTCAGTATTTTGTAAATTGCGCTTTTTGCCGCAACGGTTCTGTAGCCGTAAAACGTATATGTGTACCACGTATTTTTCTTTACAGACACCTCAAAATACGCCCAATTGTACCTTTGCTCCGCCCCGATTTTAAGCGAATATAAGCCGCTTTTGCTTTTTTCATTAGTAACCGTAAAGCCCGAGGCGGCAGCGGGGTATTTTATTCCGTCCGCGTTTCCGCTTTCAAAGCCGCCGTTTTGCAAAATATTTTCGCCTGCCTGCGTGGGCGGCGCGCTGTTCTCCGTCAGCACAACGTTTCTGAACGCCGCGCTTTTGCCGTTATCACGCAGCAGTATTCCTATTTCGGTTTCATCCCCCGAGTTTAGTATTGCCGAATGCGGCTGCCATGTATCCGCCGCGCTGTTTGTAAACTCGGCAACGGTATAAACCTTATTGTCTTTCCCGCCCGCAATGTAAACCGCGCCGCCGTTAAGCCTTGTTTCAATGGAGAGCTTATAGCTTCTTCCCGGCAAAACCGAGAACCATTTTATAAAGCAGGAGTAAGTGGGATACTGCCGCTGCGGAGTTAGTTCAATATAGCTGCCGCCGCTGTCCGTTTTAAGCGATATATCTGTGCCCGTCTTTTTGCCGCCCCAGACGTTTATTGCGGGGTCAGCCCAGTTAAACGCAGAGTTTGCGCTGTCCGCCGCGGTGTAGCTTTGCGTGCCCCTGCTCTGCACCGAAATTGCCGTTTTGGCGCTTTCGGTTTCCACCGCCGCGTTTTCAAGCAGGCAAAGGGTTATATTATCAAGATACATCTGCGCTTTTTTACCACTTACCGCAATATAAAGCAGGTTGTGCCCGCCGCTTGTAAAGGTGCAGCCGCGGCGGTGCCACATCCCGTCCCACGAGGGCGGGGTAAGCGAGCGCGTCGCAGTGCTGTTGGGCGTTTCATCGTAGTAGGTGCCCTTAACGGGGTTTTCGGTTATAATATACTCGCCGTTTTGCGGGTTCATAATTCCGAAGGTCGCGTCTGCTGCATTTTCCTTGCCGAGGTTCTCCCCGCGCACGTCAAAGGCAAGCATATAATCGGTGTTTGCCTGTACCTCTATCGGAAAATATACCGTCTCGGCGTTATCTCCGCACGGGTGGAAATAAAACGATTTGCCCTTATCAGTTTCGGCAATTTCGGAAACGCCCGCCTTTAAAAAGCTTTCCGCTCTCCATTCCGCGCCGCTTGCGCTTTCAAAATCGGGGCAGCTTATTAAATTATTTCCCTCGGCGGTGTTAAGCTTATCGGTATCAAACGCCGTCATAACCGCGTCGGCGCATTCCCTGAAGGTGCAGGAATATGCAGTGCTGCGCTCAGCCGTTATTTTAATTTCACGCTCATTGCTTATAAGCGTATCCCCCGAGTACCAGCCCGAAAAGGCATATCCGTCGTTCGGCTGCGCCGCGGCGTATATAACCTCGCCCACGGCGTATTTTCCGCTTTCCGCACCCGTTATAATTCCGTTCTCTCCGCATATAAAGCTTATATTTACAGGCTTTGAAACAATAATATCGTCTATATCCGTCTGCTCCGTACCGCTGAAAAATGTCAGCCAAACGCTGTCGGTTTCGCTTGTAAAGCTTACCCGCCTTCGACCTTTGCCGCCGTCCGTTACGCTGCCGCCTGTTATTAACTTTCCGTTTTTATCCGTTATATAAAATGCCGCCGAGCCTGCTCCCGCGCACTCCGCGCCGAAGCTTAAAATATATTCTTCGTTCGGCTGCACCGTTATTTTCTGTCTTATTGCCCTGCGGCGCTTTGTATCACCCGATATTCTCAAAAAGCTGCCGCTTTCATTTGTGATTATCTCGGTGCCTTCTTCCGCAATATATCCCGAAAAATCGCCGTTTTCAAAATCGCCGTTTACCGCAAGATTGTTCTGCGAAAGCCCCGCCGCAAATTTTGCCGTAAGCGCCGTGTCCTTATTTAATGTCAGCTTTAAGGTTTTCTCGGTACTTATGCATTCATCCCCCGAGAACCAGCCCTCAAAGCCGTATCCCGCAAAGGGATATGCCGAAACGGTCACCTCGCTGCCCGCGGCATAGGGTATTCCCGCCTCTGCTCCGTAAATATACCCGCCGTTTTCCGCAGCCGCCGATATATAAACGGGTTTATCAATTCTTTTGCCCATATACACACTGTCAATATAATACACCCCGCTGCCGTATGGGCAAAGCTGCAGGGTTAAATCCGTATATGCTCCGCTGTTAAATTCCTTTGTTACCGTTATCCATTCGCCGGTATTTCCCGAAACCGTTATGTTCTTAACCGAATCGACATATTTTGTTCCGCTGAGCACGGAATACCTGAAATCCTTTTCCCCCGCGCTTTCAATGTAAAGCAAAAAGGAAAGTATGTAATCTGTGTTTTTCTCCGCCGTTATGCCGTTGTAGGACAATGTGGCATACCCTGCGGAGGTTGAAGTGACTTTTGCGGAGCTTTTGCCCGCCGCCGCATAGCTGTCGCTTAATACCGCCCGACAGCTGTTATTGTACCTCCAGCCGCAGCTTACCTCGGAATTTGAGAAAAACTGGGTGTTTTCCATTCCGCCGTCCCTTATCATCGTTCCGTTCTCGGCGGTAACCGCCGCCGAGAACGGCAAAAGAGTAAGCAGAACGAATGCCGCCGAAATAAGCGAAGCTGTTCTTTTTATTCTGTTTTTAAGCATACGTCCGTCCTGCCTTTCAAAAAACCATATTATTTTGCGAGCAGCTTTTTAAGCGCTATATAGTCCAAAATATCAACGTTTTTATCGCCGTTGACGTTTGCGTTGTCGCTCGTCTCTATTCCCAAAAGCACCTTGCGCAGCACGGTAAGATCGGTTGCGTCTACATTTCCGTCGCCGTTTACATCGCCCTGTATTACCGTATTTTCCGCAAACTTGGCAACATAGCTTTCGTTTGATGTTAAGGTGTTTGTATATACCGCATTTTCGCTTACAAGCTCATTTGCCGAGTTATACCAGCCTGCGAACACATAACCATCCTTAGGCTCTGCGGTAATTGTAAACTCTTCGCCGTAGCAAAGCGTGGGCGAGGTGCCTTTTACAGTGCCGTATTCGGTATTTTCGCTTGCATAGGTGCCCACCTTGCGCGCAATGTAAATATCGTCGATATAAGAGGCTCCCTTTGATACCTGGAAGCAAAGCCTTATATAGTTATGGTTGCCCGAGTTGAATTTAATTTCATTAAGACCCCACTGCGAATGATCGAAGATTGCTTTTCCTTCGGAATCATAGCCTGTTATAAGACCGTTAACGCCTATATCTCCCTTGATCTTATTGTTGCTTTTATCCATAATATGAACCAACGTGTAGCTTTCATCTACGGACTCGCGTTTTCCGTAAAAATGAACCACGTAATCGGTGTTCGGCTCGATATAAAAGCCTTTATACGAATTAGTCCATTGAGCCACCTCGCCCTTTGCCTTTACGCGCAGGGCCTTCTCGCCGCTGTGCTTATCGGTTGTAATAATTTCAAAGGGAGTCTGATTACTCCATGCCGATAAATCGTCGCTTTCAAAGCCGGAGTTTACAAATTCAATAACATTGGGGTTCTCTATAGGCGTAAAGCGTGCGGTATAGCAAAAGCCGTCGGTCGGGGTGAATGTGTAGGCTGCATCCGTGCTTACAAGCGTTTCGCCGTTATACCAGCCTAAAAATTCCGCGCCCTCTGCCGGGGTTGCGGTAAGGGTTACTTCCTCGCCGACAGTAAAGCTTTCCCTGCTTGCAGCCGCTCTTCCGCGACCGGTAGCATATACAACGGAGGAATAAAGCTTATCGATTGAAATATCATCGATATATGCGCCGTAGTTGTTAACCACAAGGAAGAGCCTCAGCAAATTGTTATCGCCGCTGTTGAAGGTCAGGGTGTTTTTCGTCCACTTTGTGCGGTCAGCCGCAGTTTCGTTAAGCTGTTTGTCGTATTGACCCAATAAATTGGTAGAAGAACTTTCAAAGGGGTGAATTTTTATAATCGGTGAGTTTCCGCTGTTTTTGCACTGTGCGTAATAAGTCAGGCGGTAGTTTGTGTTTTTCTCAACCGCAAACGACTGATAAGTACCCGTCCAACGCGGCGCAGTTTTATCCGTATCGGCTGCACCGTAAATATACGCCGAATAATTGCCGCCGTTTACTGATTCGTCGTTTATTTCAAGAACGGATTCATTGCTCCATGCCGCAAGGCCTGCGTCAAGATCCTCAAAATCGGAGTTTATTAAACCTACCTTGTCAGCACCTGCAACCTTTTCAAGCTTTATGTTATCAAAGTAGAATGAGGCTTGAAAAGGTATATCGGCAAATTCAAATCTGTACCGACCCGTGCCGTATGCTTTATCGTCTCCTGTTGTAAAGCAGTAGAGTATATAATTCCAGCTGCCGTTCTTATACCCGATTTTTTGCTTATAATTCACAATCTGTTTCCAGCTGTCTGCCTTATCCAAAATACGAATTGTTCCCTTGCTGTTTGCAGCTGTGGCATTAGCCGCATAAGCCGACATGGAAAAGGCGTAAACGGTGTTAGGCTCAAGGTCTATATCCATTCGGATAGTACCGTAATTATCCTTTGTTATTGCCTTTAACGAATTTTCTCCCGAAAAATACTGTTCATTCGTAATTTCCGCAGTGTCAAAGCCTAAAAGCTGAATTGTCTTATACTCCCCCTTTTCAAAATCGCCGTAGTAATTCACCTGCTCTATAGGGGTCATATCCGCCGGCTCTTCAGCCGATGCGGTAAGGGCAGCAGAGGCTGCCGAGAGCAAAAGTAATGCCGATAATGCCATGGATGTGATACGCTTATGCCCGAGTAGTTTTTTCATAAGATTCATCCTTTCGTTTTTTTATTCTTCAAGATACGGGAAGAAATAAAGGTCGTCAAAATTAAATGTTCCTCCCACATCCGAAAAACCTAAAATAACCGAGTCGTTATCGCCTATATCAACTATATAGGTATACCTTACCCACTGGTTCTGGTACGCGCTTGAAATATTGTAACGGCTTATTTCCCGGCGGTTTGAATCAAGCACCTTAGCGTGAATAGAGCCATCGCCGTCGGCATAGGCATAGAATGTATATACATATTTTGTATTCGGGGTAAGTCCCGTTACTTTCTTGCCCGCCCACGACCAGTCGTTGTTGCCCTCAATCCTGAAGGCGCGGTTGCCGCTGTGAACAATATCGGGCTCTTCATCTGTCTTTTCAACTATGCTGAAGTGCTCGCCCGTGTTATCCACGCACCAATCAAGGCTGTCCTTTACAACGTTTGTTTTTTCAAAGCTGTAATCGGGCACTAAGTTCTCGCTTTCGGAGCAGGTGGTCTTCATAGTCTTTGCCCTGTTCGATACATCCGAGGTATGGCGGCTGCCGTCCTCGTCAATCGAAGTCACGCGGTAATAGTAGTATGTTCCCTGCTCTGCGCCCTGGTCGGTAAACGAGCAAATAAACGTGCCGTTTTCATCCGCCTCGTCCGCGTCAATGCTGCCGGCGTTTTGCCATGTTTTACCGTCCTTTGAGCGCTCAAAATAATAGCTTGCGGCTGTTCTTGAAGCAATAAAGCGTATAGTTCCGTCCTTATCGGGCCACAGCATAACCGGGGTGTCCTTTTCGTCCTCTTTCCCCGCCGACATATTTTTGTCGTCCACAATGGTGAAATGCGCAGCCGCCGCTAACGGCAAGTAGTCGTAATCGGTACTGCCGAGGAAGGATTGCATTGTACCCTTGCCGCTATAGCACCAGTAAAAAGCGCCGGTATAGCCGCCCATTTTGGCGTTGGCAATAAAGTTTTGGAAATTGGTAATATGGAAATACGAGTTACTGCTGTTCAACTTATCCTTCGGACCGAACTCGGTAAGCATTACGGGAGAGGTAATGTTAAACCTTGAAAGATCCTGAACCCTTGACTGATCGTCATATATATTCATACCGATATAATCAAGACCCAATTTGTTAAAATATCTTACCGAGTTTGCGTTATTCCAGCCGCTCGCTACCGAAACGGGCACGTTTGGCAGATATTCACGCGAGGCGTCAACTATCGACTGTATAAACTCGGTCATAACGTCAATGGTAGTTCCCCAAGGCTTATAGCCGTTTTCCTTGCCGTAAATATCGCCCTCGGGTTCGCAATAGGCAGTAATTGCGAAAACCACGTCGGTATAATTTTTCAGCACATTCAAAACCGGCTTTACCGCTTTTTCTATGTAGTTTTTGCGCACCGATTTATCGGTTACAAAGCGGGTGTATTTATCGTATTTAAGCTTACTGCCGAAGTACAGCCCCGATTCCAGCGTGTAATCGAAATGCGGCTGAATTGTAAACGACAGCGATATCCCCGTTTCTCTTGCTATTTCGCAGGTGGTTTTAAGATTTTTCAGGAAAATATCCTGAACGCCGATAATATCACCGTCGGCGGTATATTCAAGCCCGCAGGTACGGAAGAAAAGCCATATCTGCGTTGCGTCAAAGCCTATCTGCTTTATATTGTAAAGACCGCAGCGCAAAAGTGATTCGTCAAAGCTGCACTTAGCGCCCGTAGCCTGGGTATCGCCGAGCCCGCCCGGTACGGAATAATAGTTTATTCCGTACGCAAAGCCGTGGTCCTTAAGCGCTTTTTCATAAAGCGAAAGGGACTTGGCATTGCTCTGCGTTTGTCGGTTGACGGCGGCGTAGCATACCCCGGTGGTGAATAATACCGCAGCCATTACAAGCGATAAAAGCTTTATGCTTTTTGGTATTTTCAAATTTCCCATCCTTTCCGATATCAGTTAAGAGCGTCGGACGCATATGCTATGCAGCTGTCAATAGCGGGAGCGTAGCTGCTAAGAACGGTATCCACCGCGTTTGCGCCCGCCATAAGCTTGTTGCATATTTCGGTAAACTGTCCGCTCTTCTGGAAGTCCGCTATACCCTGGGATATAAGCAAACCCTTTTTCTGCGACCAAAGCCAATTGTGAACCTCGCGGCATTCCTTGCTTGCGTATACCTCTTTTTCCTCGTTTGCGGGGTCAAGCCAGTAATTTATGCAAGCCGCCGCGCCCGCAACGTTAGAGGCATTCTTCGGCACTCCCCAAAGAGCCGCGCGGAACGGAACGTAATAATCGCCGTTATCCTGCTTCGGGAAAGGCGCTACGCCCCATTTATCCTTCATACCCGTATCAAACGAATTGCCCTTCTGCATAAACCACTGACCGCCTATGTGCATTGCAACCTTGCCCTGGGTCAAGTCGGTGTAGTAGGCGTTGCCGGGCATCATACAGCCGTCGGTCTTTAGGGTGTTCGTCCATTTCCATGCGGTTTTAAGCGCCGCGTCTGACATATTGTTTTTAAGCGCGCCGTTTGAAAGCTTTATAAAATCGGTATTTGCCGAAAGCATTGTTGCCTGCGGGTATGCCATTGAAAAGCCGTATATCTGCCCTGCCGAGGTAGAGTAGGTCATATTCTTTGCAACCTCGTAGAATTTCGCCCATGTCCAGTCGTTCGGGTTCTTTTTCCATATTTCATAGGGCGTTTGCTGACCGCGCTCCTCAAACATTGTTTTATTGTAGAAAACGCAGTACATATCGCCGAACATAGAGCCCTTTACAGCCACGCCGTAATATTTGCCGCCCCATTTGTAAGCGTCCATCAGTTCTTTGTCGTATATCTTGTTGTTAATATCGAAATACTTTGAATCAAGCTCCTGCATAAGTCCGCGCACTATAGGGGTCGGGTAGTTATTACCGAGTATGCAGACAAGGTCGGGCGACGCACCGGACGCCACGCGGGAAGAAAGGGTGGTCATATAGTTTTTCTCCGCAACGGATGTCACCTTGACCTTTATGCCCGTCTTCTTGGTGAATGCGTCAAGAACCGACTGCTCGCGCTCGGGTATTTTATACCATAAAATCAGCTTTACGGTAGTGCCCTTAAGGTTTTTGTTTGTTTTAGCGCCCGAGCTTGTGCCGGATGACGCATTGCCCTTACCGTCCGATTTACTGTCGGTCGCAGTGCTGCCGCTGCCCGAAGAAGCGGAATCGCCGCCCTCTTCACCCGGAACGATAATTTCGCTTGTTATAACGCTGTCGGTATACTCTACTTTTCCGCAGCCCGCGGTGGTAAGAGCAATTGCGGCAATACACAAAGCGCTTAACAGGATCTTAAAATATTTGTTCATAAAATTTTCCTCCCTATCAGATTTTATATTTAAGGCACAGTCGGTTCACCCGACAATACCAACCTGATCGATATTTTGAATAAATTTCCTTTGCAGCACCATATACATAAGCAGCACAGGCAAAATAAAGAGCAGACAGCCCGCCATTTTAAGTATTCGCGCATAGTCCGTTCCCGCAATGCTTGAATTTGAGGCTATAAGCGAAAGCGACACGGCAAGCGGGTATCTGTCGGAAAAATACATAGCCGAAAGGTAATAATCGTTGTAGTGCCATATTACCGAGAATATAGTCACCGTGGTTATTGCCACCTTTGAGGACGGAATTATAACCTTTAAAAAGGTCTTAAAGGGGTTTGCGCCGTCTATCCATGCGGCTTCCTCCAGCTCCTTGGGCATTTTTTTGAAAAACTGCATATAAATGAAAACGAAGAACCCCGAGCGCAGCCCCACGCCGAACATTGCCGGCAGATAGAAGGTAAGCGCCGTATCAAGCACATTAGGGCGAATATCAATTCCCGTAACGCGTGCAAGCAAGCCGAATATTCCCAAAATATCAAGGTGCGAGTAATTAAGGTAAGAGGGCACCATTATCATTTGCGAGGGAACAAGAATAGTAAGCATTACAAGCAGAAACACAAGCTTGTTTTCCCTGAATTTAAACCTTGCCAGACCGTATGCCGCAAGCGAGCAGGTAAACACCTCCAAAAGCCCGCTGCAAACGGGAATAAGGAAAGAATTAAGCAGCCTTTTCGGGTATTCAAGCGCGTTCCACGCCTCTTTTATATTCGCCGTTGTAAAGCTTTTGGGTATCCAAACAACGCTCGGGTCGTATATCTGCGCCTGCGGCTTAAAGCTTTGGCTCAATATGTAGGCTATTTGATACAAAACCACGTAGCTGAGCGATAAAAGAAAGAAGTAACGCACGGCGGCGGTAAGTACCCTGCGGGCTGTTTTTACCGCCTGCTGTTTTTTAACGGAACTAATTGTTTTACTCATATTATTTCTCCCATTTCCGCAGACAGAAGTAATAAAGCAGCCCGTAAACCGCAGATATGATAAGTATTACAAACAGGAAGTAGGACCATATCATAGCGGAGCTTGTATCAAACACCTGGTTCTGCATAAGCGTAAACGCCGAGCTCATAACGCCGTTGTTTGTGCTTGTGAGTATATCTATTGAGGTAAAGACGAATACAAGCACAAGCGTGTTTCCGAGCATCGGAAAGGTAACGTACCAAAATGTCTCCCACGCGGTAGCCCCCTCAACGCGGCTTACCTCGTAAAGCTGCTCGGGTATTGCCTGCAGCCCCGAAATAAATAGCAGTATCTGTATTCCCGAGCTCCAAAGCAGGTTGAATATTTCCTCAACGTACTTTATAAGCAGGTCGATTATTTTCTCGGGCAGCCCAAGCCCCTTCATAACCTCTTCAACATCTATAAACGCGCCGAGCAGTGCGCTCACCTGATCGTCGGAGCTGCGCATTTGGGTGGCAATATCGTCGTTTAAAATATAGGTTATAACAATTCCCGTAGAAATTATTACCGGCAGGAAAAATACCGAGCGGAAAAACAGCCTGCCCTTGAATTTCTGATTGAGTATTACCGCAAGAATAAGGCTGAATATAACAATAAAGGGCAGTGTGTAGGCAAAATTACCGAACGCCGCGACTATTTTATCGGTATAATCGCTTTCCTCAAGAAAAATGTATTTAAAATTCTTAAAGCCGCGCAGTACAATATCAAAGCCCGAGGTGGTTATTGAAACCTTGGAAAATGCAAACAGTACCGATTGGAGCATTGGCACCAGAAAGAAGATTATAAAGCCGATAACCCACGGCAAAACAAACATACGGCCGTAATAGGCTTTTTTGTTTTCAAGCGCTCCCGTTTTTCTTTTTGCCACGCGTTATCCTTCCTTTCCGTATATAAATGACTCGGGTTCTACCGCACCCAACGGCGTGTTTGCCGATTCCTTACCGTAATTCACATAAACCGTTATTCCGTTTTCAAATACCGTCCTGCTTACATAGCCGTTTGAGCTGTGCGCCTTTATTTCGCTGCCCGAAACCGATTTTAAATAATCGGCGGCTTTTTTAACATATTGCGCGGCGCTCTCACTTGTATCTTCAAAAATCGCACCCGCAAGCGCCGAATACGGCAGGTAGTTATTTTCCTCTTCGTACCGCTTTGCAAAGGAAAAGCTGAGCCCTATGCCGCTTTCCACCGATTTTAAAAATACTCTGTTCGGGTCGTTTGCGGTGTTAACGGCAGCGCCGTAAAGCGGAATACTGCCCTTAAAGACTATTTGGTAAAACGGCACTTCCTTTTCAAAGCAGCCGTATTCCGAGCTTTTAATAGGGGTATTTGTTATGCCGCTTGACAAAACTGCGGCGTAAAGATTGGCGTTTTCGCTTAAAACGGAATGCTTTTTTGAAAGCTCGCCGTAAATCTTACCCACGCTTTCGGCCATACCGTTTTTGCAGAATGTCTCGGTGCTATCAAAATCCGAGTAAGCAAGCGAAGAAAGTGACGAAAGCGAAATGCCGTCTATGCCGTATTTATCGAGCATTTTATTCATCTTCCCCGCCGTTTCAAAAAGCTTTGCGCGGGAAAGCAGGAAATAATCCTTTGTGGATTTGTTTTGCGTGTTAAGCGCCGTATCGTAATACACCTGCGTACTGCGCACCTTATTTGCGGTTTTTACCGAATCGGACGCTACCTTATACCCACCGCCCGAGGAAGAAAACCTTATCGGGTCGCAATCCAAAAACAGCTTATCGCCGTTTTTTGCGCAATCGCCGTAAAGCTCGGCAAGCGCTTTTTTGCCGCCGCTCTTTTTATTGAGCGTAAAGCCGCCGCCCACCTTATCGGGCATAAGCCCGCCGCCGAGATAGCCCTTAAGCGATATTACCGCGTTTTCGCCCGTAAGACCGGTAAATTCCGTAATAATACCGTTTGCCTCTTTAAGCGTTGTAAAGGGCAGATAGCTGTAATACGGCAGCCCCAAAAACAGCTTTTTAACAAGCGCGCCGCCGAAAATTTCAAGCGCCGTTTCGGGGTATTTCTCTTCGCTTTTTGAAAGAACGCCGCTGCGCTTTAAAATTTCGCGGTAGTGCTTTGCCATTCCAACATAATCGGCGCTTTCCTCTTCTATGGGAGAATATATAACGCTCGCGTTTTCAAGCGATATATGCTCATCCGAAAACTTTTTAATGTACTTATAAAGTCCTGTATGGTCGGCTATCTTTGTAAGGTCGTAGCCGCGCAGGCGAAATGTTGCCTTAACCGAGGAGTATCCTACCTCAGTATCACCCGCCTCGGCGGTTATTTCGGCGCTTTCGGCGCCGTCGGTTATATAGGCGAGCAGCGCGTCGTTTTTATCCTTAACGCCGAAAACCGGCAGCCTTATACCCTCGTTATAGGTCGTATCGGCATAGCTTACGCTTACAGGGTCTTCGCCGTATACGGGCTCTGAGTATTTCACCGCCTGCGCGCGGTTTTCGGCTTTTATAAGCGCGCCCGAGCCTGACGGAACGAACAAATACGAATCATCGGAATTTTGCGCCGCCGCCATATACGGCGCTAAGGATATCTGATATATCGGGTAATCGCTTTCCGCTATTTCGTTGATTTTGATTGAAGCCTTTAAGCCTTCGTCACAAAGGGTGTAATCCACGGGAACGGAAAAACCGAGCTCATCAAAATAATAAACAACACTGACGCCGTTTTCGATTTTTTCACTCGAAATTCTGCCGTTTCTCACCGCGCCCACAGAGCCCTTAACGTCCTTTACGGTAAGTGTTTCGGTATCGATATATGTAATATCGAGCGGCGAGGTAAGGCTTACGGACGCAACGCCCGACATTTCGCCCTGCATTAGGTAGCCGTAAGGTATTGTGGACCATGCCTTCCCCGTTTTTTTGGATTTCAGTATTGCGCAGTTGTTTTCGGAATCCCACAAAAAAGAATATTTACCGTTTTCCGCGGCAATATCTCCCGCAGCTGACACCTCGCCCTCGGCGTTGTAAGCCGTTTTTTTCGGCGCTGCTTTATTGCAGCCCGCAAGCAGGCAGAGGGTCAGAGCCGCCGCTATGAAGCGCAGTGATATTTTATTTTGTTTTTGCATAAAATCACACCTCTAACGGAATACCGCTTCCTGAACAATACTTGCAACAAAGCCTATGAAATCCTGGCACAGCATAATGGACATAAATATTAAAAATCCTATTATACCCATTCCCACTACCGAGAAAAGCGCCGTGCCCACTGATTTTGAAAAACCGAACTCATGCACCGTCATCATAGCCGAAAGCAGCATAAACACGAAGTAAAGCGTGCAAACGGTGCTTAAAACCGATATAAACGAAACCGAAGACGGTGAAACAAAATAGGAAAGAACCATAAAGAGCGCCGAATATAAAATGAGCGGATAGAGCGAGTAGCAGGTGCATATGTATATTTTCTTAATTCTGCCCTTGCCCTCAAAAAGCACGCACACGCCCCAGTTTACAACCACCCACAAAAGCACTACACCTACCGTGCCGAGCAGGGTATATATAACGTTGTAGGTATCGCGCTCGGGTATTACGTACATAAAACCGGCGTAAATTTGCCTGCATGTGCTGCCAATAAAGAAAAGCAGTAAAAACACGGTGGCAATTATAACCGAGCCTTCGTTTTTCTCCTGCACCGCCTTAAACGACTCTATCGGGTGCAAAAGCGCGGAGAGCGCTACGTTCAGGCGGCGGTTCTTTATTATTACAAGCTTTTTCTTTGAGGATATTACAAGAAAAGCCGTAAGCGCGCCCGCAAATGCCAGTATTACAAGAAACAGTATGCCGAAGTGACTTTTAAGCCGCGCGGTAAGCACCTTTGAATGCGCGTTGACGTAGGTTTCGCGGTCAAGCCCCTTTTCGGCATAGGTCATTGCCTTTTCGTAATCGCCGCTGCCGAGAGCCGCCTTTGCAATGCCTATTATTGCAAGCTGATTGTTTTTATCAAGCCGATTTACCTTTTCCCAATAGGGCAGCGCCTCAGAATATCTGCCCGCGTTGCTTAATGTATCGCCCCGTTTAACAAGCGCGCCGTACTCCGTTTCGGAAAATACGGTGATTTGGTTTTTATCCCTGTCCGCAATCAGAACGTCTCCGTTTTCAGCCACCGCTATGCTTGAAGCCTTTTTAAACACGCCGTTTTGCTCGCCCGTGCCGAAGCCGCCCGAAAACACGCCTAAAAGATTGCTTGAAAAATCGTAAACAAATACCCTGCCGGACGATGTGTTGAGGGCGTAGAAAAAATCGCCGTCCGCCGCTATCGCGCCGAAATTGTTTCCTATAAGAACATTGTCCTCGTTTGTAACCCCGCTGTTATCACCGAAGTTAAAGCTGTCGCCGTCGGTAGTTTTGTAATTAAAGCGCGAGCTTAAAATGTTGCTGCCGCCGGGGCTTAATCTTCTTATCTGCCCCGCCTTTATATCGGTGTTTGAGGTGGTGGTAAGTATCATTCCCTCTTTATCAAGGCAGCAATCAAGAAATGTGTAGGGTATTTTCTGAATATCGTTCATACGCTTGGTTTCGGTTGAAAACAGGTTTTTAAAAAATCCCGTAACCGCCGATAAAACCGAGGTTTTAACCGTATTAGCCCCGAAAAAGCCTATAAAGTTAAAGTCGCTGTCAAACTTCATTGCCCCGTAGTAGCAGCCGTCGCTCAAAACGTAAATAAAGCCCTGCTCATCCTGCAAAATGCGCTTGGGTAAAAATATTACGTCCTCGGGAATAAGCTCGCTTTCGGGCTTTTGCACGGTGCGGATTATCTTCCCGCCCGCGTCGGTTACAATAATGCGGTTGTTCTGCGTATCGGCTATATATATTTTGCCGTCCTTTGTTATAAACAGCCCCTCCGCGCCCTTAAGCTCCACGGCGTTACCCGAAGAATCATAAAGTCCCGCAACGGTTCGTTTCAGCCTGTATTCCTTATCAAGCACCAATATTTTATTATTCTGACTGTCCAGCGCGTAAAGAAGACCGTCGCCGCCGAAGCAGAAATACGTGACCGAAAAATTACCCGATATACCGAGCCTTTCGGCGTCTATATTCTCGCTGAAACCGTATATCGCCTTTATCGGCACAGCCTTTTTCTCCTTGTAGCCCTGCCAATAGGTATAGGTCTTATAGGGCACGGGGTCGTAGGTCTCGCTTTCTGCCGCGCCGACCGTAAGAACCGTAAAAAACACCGCCAAGGATACGCAAAGCAGTCTTTTTAAAATTTTCAATTTACCTGACAATCCGTCTTCACCCGCTTTCCGTATTATTCCTTTATTCCGGCGCTGCTCATGGTTTCCATTACGTTGCCCTGCGTTACGGCGTACACCGTTACCGGGGGTATCATAAGTATTACCGTAGCCGCCATTGCGCTGCCCGACCTTGCTATGCCGCCGGCGGTAACCTGACTTAATATCATAGGCAGTGTTTTAATGTTTTCGCTTAAAACCGTGCCGCTCGGGTTTACCGACCACATATCGCGGAATGCGAAAAGCGCCAGGGTCATCCAGCAGGGCTTAACAAGCGGAAAGGCTATTTGAAAAAATATTCTCGAATATCCCGCGCCGTCAATTCGCGCCGCCTCCACTAATGATACCGGTATGCTCGATTCCATATACTGCTTCATAAGAAAAACGCCGAGCGCCGAGGGAAGATAGGGCAGTATATAAACCAAATATGTATCTATAAGCCGCAGCTTTGAAAAAACAAGATACTGCGGAATTGCAAGCGTGTAGGAATTATACAAAAGCGAAAACTGAACTATTACAAACAGCGCGGCTATAAGCCTGTTGCCCTTCCACTGGGTAAGCACAAACGCAGCCATTGCCGCCACTATAACGTGCAGCACGGTGGTTAAAATACTTACAAGCAGGCTGTTGAAGATATATCTTGAAAGCGGAACGCTCAACTTTGAAATAAGCCCGGGCAGAGCCGTGTAATTTGAAAGGGTGGGACGAACCACATAAAACCTCGGCGGAAATGCGAGAAGCTCGTCAAGCGGCTTAAAGGAGGTAATTACCGAGTAGATAAGCGGTAGTATTGTGAAAAGTCCTGCCGCGAAAAGCACGGTAAAATAGAAGAAATTTCCCACTTTTGAGCGCGTGTATCTTTTAATGTTCGATTTTTGCCTATTCATAATCTCGCCTGCCTTTCTTCGGTTTATTTTCCAAGGGATGCCACCGCTTTGCCTATAACCACTCTTGTAAACGCCATAATCGCAAACAGGAATACCGACATTGCCGCCGCAAGTCCCATTTCGTAGCGTGTACCGCCAATATCGGTAAGCAGGGTTACAAGCGTATCCGCACAGTAGTTAACGCTCGGGTAGCCGCAAAGTGTGCTTGCTATTCCGCTTACCGAAAACGCGCTTTGTATTTGCATTACGCAGCTGAAAAGAATAATCTCCTTCATAGAGGGCAGCGTTATGTACCAAAGCTCCACCCAGCGGTTTTTAACGCCGTCTATAGCGCCCGCCTCGTACATTTCGGGGTTAACGTTCTGCAAGCCCGAAATATTGGCAAGGAACGAAACGCCCATACTGCACCAAAGCTGAACTATCATAACAAGCGTAAACGCATAGGCGGGGTCTTTAAACCACTGTATCGGCTCTATTATAATTCCCATTGCCATAAGGCTGCTGTTTATATAGCCGTAGCTTTCGCCGCTGAAAAGCACCTGCCAAATAAAGTAGACGTTGCCCATAAGTGCGGGAGAGTAGAAAAGGAAGGAAAGCAGCGTGCGCATTCCCCTGCCCAATTCGTTAATCATCCAGGCAAGCACAAACGAGAGCAAAAAGCCTATCGGGCCTGTTATAATTGCGAAAAGAACGGTGTTTTTTACGCATATCCAGAATACCTCGTCCTCAAGCAGCATTGTTATGTAATTGCCAAGCCCCGCAAATTCAAGCTGATGCACCATATCGTAATTGAAAAAGCTAAGTACCACGGAGGATATGATGGGTATTACGGTAAACGCGATAAAAAGAATTAAAAAGGGTAAAAGCATAAGTAAAAGCGGCAGCTTTTCGCGGTTTTCGCGCTTATGATAGCGTGTGCTGCCCGAAATTTCCGTTTTGGTCAACTTTAAGCTCTCCCCTCTAATTCTTTTCGTACTGCGCAATTTTGCGTTTTATTTCATTATCCGCCACCGCGCCCCATTTATAGAGCATATCGCGCGGATTTTCGTTTTGAACCACAACGTTCCAGTATGCCTGTTCAAGCACGCGGGTCATATAGTAGCTGCCGGGAATTTCGTTAAACTCCCCTACCGAGTTCCACTGATTTCTGAGACTTGTGAAATTATCGCCGTCCCATGAAAGCTCGCCCGCCGCCTCAATATTTGAAACGGCAACTCTGCCGGCAATTCCGAGCATTCCCTCAAGCGAGCGGCTGTAGGATACCTGGGTTTCGGCAGAGGTCCACCACTTCAAAAACTCCCACGTTTCCTTTTCGCGGCCCGTATCCTTTAATATCATACACGCCGTGCCCGCCCCGGCGGAGGAATTATCTATACTTCCGTCCTCTTTTACCGTTCCGGGCAGCTCAAACATCTGCCATTTGCCGTTAATTTCGGGGGCGGTTGCCTTTAGAGTGGCGTACATTGTGTAATCCTGAATACCGAGCGGCATAAGCCCGGTTCTGAACCTGTTATAGAAATTATAGGTCATGGGGCAATCGTATTTATTGAAGAAATCGGTATACATTTCAAACGCGCTGACCGAAGCGGGCGAAAGCAGATCCGTTGCGTTAAGCTCCGCGTTGTAAAGGTTTCCGCCCTTTTGCAGCAGTAGCGACTGATATATACCCGCAATTCCCGTTTCTAAGTTGTTGCCCGAAAGAATTTTGTTAACGCCTATAAATTCATCCCATGTGCGGGGCACCGAAAGTCCCGATTCCTCAAAAATATCGGTGCGTATGAACATCATCATAAAGCTTTGCGTATCGGGCAATGCGTATACCCCGTTTTTATACTTATAGGGATTAAGCGCGTTTGCGGAAAAACGCTTGGTTATTTCCTCAAAATCCTCAAACTGCGATAAATCGTAAAGCGCGCCGCGCATTGCAAGGTTAATCGGCTCGGTTCTTACATGCTGCAATACGCAGTCGGGCATATTGCCCGAAAGTATTCCCTGAACAAGCGAGGCGTTCGTTATCTTAACATCCACCGCTATTCCGGTTTTTTCGGTAAACCCGCTTTGAATAAGGAAGTTAAGCACCTGCGCCTGATCTCTGCCCCAGTTGACCCAAAGGGTCAACTTTTTATCGTTTTCCGCAACATCGGATATATTGTTATAATCAACAACAAAGGACGCTATAAATCTTTCGGCGGAGTAGGCTGCTTTTTCAAAAATATTTCGGTTGCCCTTTACCTTTTCGGCATTCTTTGAAGAAAAAGTAAAGGTATCAATATCAAGCGGCATGCTCATCATATCGTAAAGCGCGGCGCTGAGCGATGAATAATTTGAATAATAAACCGATTTATACTGCTGCGCCTTATACTTGTATTTAAGCATTGAGGCTATGGTATTCGCCATTGAATTTATTGTTGAAACCGTTGAGCCGCCGCGCTTGCCCGAAAGCTCCTCGTAGCTTTTTGCAAGCTTTTCAAGCCGTCCCTTTATATCGGTAAGCTTTTCTTCAAAATCGGGTATCTGCCCGAAAAGGTTATAATCGCGGTTGGCGTCGGGCGTTTCACCCGTTACCATTACAAGTCTGCGGTAAAGCGTTCCTATATCGTAAACCGCGTTTTCAAGACTTTCGCAAAATTCGGATAAAGGACCGAGCGTAACGCAAAGCGAAAGCGTATGCTTGCCCTTTTTCAGCTCAAAAAGATAGGGTTCGCCGTTTTCATCGGCTATTTTTTTAAGCTTCCACCCGCTGTTATACGGGAATGCAAGCTCTGCCGCCTCGGAAAACGGGGTCTCGCCGTCAATTGTAAGGCTGCGGTAGGAATTGCCGTTGAGTATGTAATTTTGGCGGTAATAAATCGATATTGCGTAAAGACCGTCCTCGGGAATATCAACCTCCCAATAAAGCTCGTCGCCCACATCCGACCAGTTACTGCCGCCTATATAATTTATTTTTTGGTAATACGCATTTGCGGGGTATACGTTCGGCGTGGTGCTGTCCGATTTAGCGCCCAAATCCGCCGAAGATTTTTTATTTGCGCTTTCCCCCTCAACAAGCAGCGTTTCACCCTTGTATTCGGAAAAAGAGTAACCTGCCGAAACATTTTTATAGCTCTCGGCTTTTTTAACGCCGCAAAGCTTTATCGCATAAAGCCTGAAGGGCAGCGCGGAGGGCGCTATTTTCAGCGAATGCCCGCCTTTTTCAAAATAAAAGCGGCAGGGCTCTGCCGAAAAGCCCGAGGTATCTGTTAAGCGGCAGCTGTGCTTTTCCTTTATTTCCTCCTGCGCGGGTGCAAACTCATTGCCCACGCCGTCGGTACGCACCTTGCCCGAATCCCTGTAATAGCGCGGCAGGGTAAATTCCTCTGCCGAATCAAACGGGTATTTGCCGTCTGTCATTAAGCCGAATTGCAAGTTCCCGTCCGCGTCCGTTTCAGAGCAATACTCAAAGGAGAGATTGTAAAACCCGCTTTCGGTTACGTTAAATTCAGCCGTCAGCTCGCTGCCCTTTTTGCAAAGAGCGTCGCCCTCAAAAACGGTAATTTCGTTCTGCGGGCATACTGCGGTATCAAACCTGTTCAGATAAGCGGTGTAGCCGTTATCCGCCGCCGACGCACTAAAAGCGGCGGTTATAAGCGTAAGAACGCAAATAAGCAACGAGGCTGTTTTTTTCATGCTATCTCTCCTTTTCGGGAATAAACCGCCGAAAATCATTCAAAAATGTCCGAGTCCTCAAGCAGGCGCATCCATAGCCCGCCCTGCACGGTTCTGTTTTGGAAAAGCTGCTTTTTTGCAGTGTCGGTATCGTACCAGTCGGTCAGCGGCGCGCGGCTCTGCGTTTCGTTGTATGAAAGCCAAAGCGGTCTTATAAAATCTTCAAAATCCTTTTGGGTCTCGGCAAAGCAGGCGCACCACAAAAGCCAGTCCGACTTGGTGTAAACCGCGCGGTTATCAAGCGGAAGACCGTACTTGTTAAAACGCGCAAAATAGCTTTTAAATTCGTTTTCGGAAACCTTTTTATCAAAAAGCCCTAATTTTAAAACCTTATCCCATATAAGATTATATTTCATACTGTATGTATCGGGTCGGTCAAAGGCAAGGCGGTAGCTGCCGTCGGTATTCGCTGCCTTTTCGCACCACTCGTCAGCCATTTTTTCGGCTGCCGCACGGTAGCGCCTTTCGCTCTTGTCATCCCCCGTAATACCGCACACCTTTGCGTATGCCCCAAGGGCGCATATCGCTTTAAGCGAAAGATTGCAATTGTGCGCCAAATGCCCCGCAAAATCGTCGGTGCAAAGCTGGTTGGCAGGGTCAAAGCCGTTTTCAAGCAGATATTCCGCCCATTTATCGGTGGTTTTTTTATGCTCCGAAAAGAAATCGTACTTTTTCTCCGCAAGCGCTAAGGCGGATACCAAAAGCAGCATATTTCCGCATTCCTCTATCGGCATTTGGTATTCAAGGCGGCTGTCGTAATAGGTCTGCCCGTTAAGCAGCGGGTATGTTCCCACGTCATGCGGCGCAAAATCGTACTGCCAGCCCTCTTTTTCAACATACCTGAACACCGGGCGCAGCATTCCGCGCAAAAGCTCGGTGTTGTAATAAAGAAACATAGGCGAAGACGGGTAGCTTATATCCACCGTTGCGGCGCAGCCGTTGCTTGAGCATTCTTTGGATATCCATAAAAGCTCGCCGTCAGGCCCCGTAACCGCCTTGTGCGCGCCCATAACCTGCCTGAAAGCGGCGGTTAAAAGCTCGGCGTACATTTCCCCGCCCGCTTTTTCGGCGTCCGAAAGCAGTTTTTCGTCAAATTCATCCGCTCGGCGCTTAACGCTGCCGTATTCATCAATTGCCTCGTTTACGGCCGTTACAATGCTCTTGCCGTTTTTATTCCAGACCGATACGCAGCGCTTGCCGAAATACTCTATCGAAGCGGTATCGTCATAAGCGAATACAAAAAGCGCTTTTCCCGCGCCGACAGGCACTTTACAGCCCACATAAGTCATAGTATCTGTGCGCTTGGTATAAAGCGCGGCGTCGGCGTTTTTTGCACCGAGGTAAAAATATCCGTAATCTATGCAAATGCTGTCCCCCGCGGTTTTTAAAACAGGCTGCTCCACACTTCCCATACGTATAAGCGGAAAGCGGTTGGGAACATTTTCGGTCACCACACGGTACTGCCCCGCCTCCTGCAGGCAAAGCTGCTCGGACGCCTCGATTTTTATAACCGCGTTTTGCGCACCCGAAACTTCGGCATAAAGATATGTAACCGGTCGGGACAACAGCTCCGTATCATTAGGCAGCAGCGGGCTTGTAAAGGTAGCTTTAAGCGAAATTTCGCCGTATTCAAATTCATAAACGGTGGAAAGCGCGCTTACCGAAACGCTCTTCTGTTTCATTTTTTCCCGCCCGTGCGCATCACCCATAAAGCAAAGGCTTTTTTCGCCCGTTTCAAGCAAGCCGATAATGCTGTTCGGTTTCCCGCACCAGTGTACCGTGCCGCACGCATTCAGTTCGTCCGAAAAGGACCAAACGTTAAAATACGGATCGCCTGTTATAAGCGGGTACGCGGGCATTCTGAGCTTCATACTTTTTCTCCTGACATCGGTAGTTTAATACATTAGTATTTTATCAAAAATACGCCTTTCGCAACAGACAGAAAACCGTGTTAAAACCAACATAATTTTCTGTTTGGCGCAAGGCAGGAAAACGGTGTATAATGTACTTGACAAAATCAACAATTATTTTCTTCCGTTCACATTCTATATTATAACTATCTTATATACGCATAGCAATACATTATTTCACCGTAAAAGTATAAAATATTACATAATGCTACTTGCTTAAATTATTTTTAAAAACGGTGATTTTGCATATCAACCACATTTTTACAGCAATAATTCGCATCCGTTTTTGTTTATTTAAATAAAAAAGTCCGTTACATATTGCAATTTCGGCGATATACGCTATAATATAATCAGAAGTAATAAAGTTTAATTTGTTTTACATTTTCTAAGTTTTTCCAAGGGAGTATGCAAATGTACGAAGATCTTTACATATATAATACGCAGGGCGTAACCATGCCGTCCAAAATAGTGCTGAGCGGTATCTCCTACTGCGACGCGAATTACCTTATAAACCGCCCCAATTCCCGTTTCAGCACGCTTGAGTATGTAATATCCGGCTCGGGCACTATAATACTTGACGGAAAGAAATACACCGCCTCTGCGGGCGACGCATATTATCTGCCCTGCAATAAGGATCAGTATTATTACTCCGACGCCGAAAACCCATGGCAAAAAATGTTTTTCAACGCCACGGGAAATATCACCAACCTGATTGCGGGCGACCTTATGCTGCTTGACACGGTGGTTTTTCACGGCTGCGATATATCAGAGCGTATGCGGCAGCTTTTGGACGTTAAAAATCAAAGCCTTTCACCCGTTGAAATGCAAAGAAAAAGCCTTTTGCTTATGCACGAAATTTTTCTTGAAATTTACGAAAAAACACGAACCGACACTATGCTGCCGCAGGACCGAAAGGAGCTTAAAGCGCTTAAGGATTTTATGGATATAAACATAACGCGGAATATCACGCTTGATGAGCTTGCATTACATATTTTCCGCTCTAAAAATTATGTTATAAAGCTTTTCAGGGAATACTGCAACCAAACGCCCTACGAATACTTTTTAAATAAAAAAATGGAGCTTTCAAAAAAGCTCCTTGAGGACACAACGCTGCCTATATGGCGAATAGCGGAATATTTAAATTTTGAAACATCAAACTACTTTTCAAGCAGCTTTCGGCGCAGATTCGGCATTTCTCCCCTCACCTACCGCAGGCAGCATACCGAGCTTTAAGATACCATTATACCCGCAACCGCAAAATGTCTGCCTTTTTCAAGCGTCGGCTTTATTTCAAGTCTGACCCTTTCGGGGCTTTCGGCTTTAAAAACAAGCTCGTGATTTGAGTAAACTCCCCAGCCGTCCTTAAAATCCGCATCAAGCACGGTGCGGCGTTCACCCGCCAGCACCTCCGCCCTGCCGCCGTCGCCCTTATTGGTGCGCTCAAACAGAATATAAATACGTCGGCAATTTTCAAATTCAAAAATCAGCGGCGCACCGTTTTCATACGCCACCCAGCCGTTCGGCATTTTATTAAGGTCAACCTTATCCACCGTAAAGCAGCCGATGGAAAGCGGCGTAATATCCCCCGTGTAATACATTGCCGCGTTTTTATAATCGGAGTTTATAAGAGGAGATGACAGAATATGCTCTGCCATATCTTTCGGCTCAAGCCTTAGAACACTCTTGAAATAATCGGTAACAAGCTGCGCGGTAAGCGCGTGCGCCGCGTCGTTCGGGTGCACAAGGTCATCTGAAACATCGCTCCATGAAAGCCTACCCGCCTCAATTTCCTGCCACACCGCGTTTTTATAGCTTATAAGCGGCACGCCGTAATAGCGGCAAACCTTTTCGTGCGAGTCCTGCGCGCTGCCGCCGCGCGAATTGACCATACATATTGAAACAACCGCGGGCTTACTGCCTGAGTTTAAAATATTTGCTATCAAGTTATCGTAAACCTCGGTAATAAAATCCGAGCTGCCCTCATTTACCGCAAATTCAACCGTAACAAGGTCGGGCTTGTACGCCAAAACATCGCGTTTCAGCCTGTGCAGCGCAATAAGCGAGCCCGTAGCGCCTATTCCCGCGTTAATATATTCCGTTTCGGCATTGCCGAAGGTATTGCCAAGCCATTTTGCAATAAGCGCCGCATAGCACAGCTCGGCAGAAGAAGCATTGTATCTTTGCGTAATAGAACCGCCGAGTGCGACATACGTTATTTTTTCGCCGCGCCGCGCTTTTTCAAAAAGCTTTGCAAGTCTGTAAGGGTTGCCGTCAAACAGGCGCGAGCGTCCGAGCATCTCCGCCGTTAAAGTCAATTTTCCCATAAGGTATTCCCCCTTTCAATTCATTATAGCACGTTGAATATCTTTTTAAAATACAAAAAATAAGTCTGTAAAGTATAAAATATCCCCCAATTGCTCACACGCTATTGACAGGCGCTCATAAAGCCTGTTATATTAACCCTAAAATATAAAAGGATACGGTGAAAGCTATGTGTTTCAAAAAAAACGCCGATAACGGCAAAATCAAAAAAATCGTCTGCCTTACCGAAAAAATTACCGCTTACAAATTGGCGGAATTTGAAATTACGGTTGAGGGAGCTGTCGGTAATGCGTTCGACCCCGATTCCCTGCGGCTTGATTTTACATATTCCGCACCCGACGGTAAAACGCGCACACACCCATGCTTTATCTATCGTAAGGTAAATATTGATGAAAACGGCGTATATACGCTCGATCCCGCCGCCGAGCCCGTATGGCGTGCGCGCATTACCCCCACCCTGCAGGGCAGGTATTCCGGCGAAATAGCGCTCTTTGAAAATAATGCGGAAACCGGCAAAATAAGCTTTGATTTTTCCGCCGCCGAGGCTGAGGATACGCGCGGCTTTATAGGCGTTGAAAAAAGCCTGCACAAGGCGTTTCAGTTTGAGAACGGCGAAATATTTACCCCTATAGGGCAAAACGTATGCTGGGGCGAAAAAATCAATTGGAAAGAGCGCACCTCGCCCGAAACGCTTGATATGCACCGCAGAATTTTTGAAAAAATGCATATGTTTAAGGCTAACTGGTCGCGCATTTGGCTTTCCGCCGAGTGGGATTTAGGCTTTTTCGGCAAAAACAGCCGAACCGACGATTTTTCATCGGTTTTAAACCGCGCCGCAAGGCTTGACGATTTAATGAAAATTATGGAAGAAAACGAAATATACTCCGTAATGGTGTTTTATTACCACGGAATGTTTAACGACGGCGGAGCGAATACCGCCTGGGAATACAACGCCTTTAATGCGAAAAATCCGCACGGTTATCTTGAAAATCCGGGAGATTTCTTCACAAACCCGCGCTGCATTAAGGAAGCAAAGCAGTATTTGCGCTATATTACGGCGCGTTACGGCTATTCCCGCAATATTTTCACCTGGGAGCTTTTCAACGAAGTCAATTTCACCGACGGCGACCCCGACGCTATACGCGCATGGCATCACGAAATGACAGAGTTCCTGCGCAAAACGGACGCGCACCCGCATATGGTCACCACATCATCCTCAGTCAACCGCTACCCCCTGATATTCGACGATATATTCGATTATATAAATATGCACCGCTACGGCGACCCCGGCAACGTAAAAATGATAGCGCACGAAGCCTACCTTGCTTTCCACGATTTTGACCGACCGATTATGATGGAAGAATCGGGCTACGACGCATATCATCCCTTTACCCACTACGTTGCGCGGCACTGCCAGCTTTGGGCGGGGCTTATGGCAAACACCCCTGCCACCGCAATGGAATGGTTTTGGGAAGAATGGGACTTATACACAAACGGCACGGACGATATTTATTATTCCTACCGCGATTTTGCTCCCGCGGCGGATTTTGCCGCGCTCATTCCGCGAGCCGACCCGCACCAACGCTTTGTATCAAGAGAGCGGCTGGCACTCAACCACCCTCGGGCGGATGTGTTGGGCTATAACGGCGCAGATTACGCGTATCTTTGGATATACGATTCCTGCTATACCGTAAAAAATCCAGAGCCGGTTAAAATAACCGATGTTACAATGGAGCTGTTCCTTGAAAACGGCGAGTATCTTATACGTTGGTTTGATACCTACACCGGCACATTTTTCAAAACCGAACGCACCAAAATAAAAGGTCGCTTTATACGCATTGCTCCGCCCGAATTTACAAAAGATATTGCTCTTGCAATTGAAAAAATCAAATAATTTATTTGTTGACAAAACAAATTAAATATGAATATATTATCTCTCCTTACAAATAATAACAACACGACTTTAAAAAGGAGATTTTAATATATGAAAGCCACCGGAATTGTAAGAAGAATAGACGATCTGGGCAGGGTCGTTATACCGAAGGAAATCCGCCGTACAATGCGTATTCGTGAAGGCGACCCGCTGGAAATTTACACAAATGCAAGCGGCGAGGTTATTTTTAAAAAATACTCGCCTATAGGCGAGCTGTCAAATATTGCCACTCAATACGCCGAGGCACTTAACGACGCCACCGACCTCAATGTTCTTATATGCGACCGCGACCACTGCATAGCGGCGGCGGGTGTTTCAAAAAAAGAAGTGCTCGAGCGCAGGGTGACGCAAACGGTTGAAGATATAATGGAAGGTCGGCGCGTTGAGGTATTTAAAAAAGGCGAGCACAACCCGGCAATTGAAGGCATAGACCAAAAAATAGCCGTTGCGGCACCCATACTGATTTCCGGCGACGTAAGCGGCGCAGTGGTGCTTTCCTCCGACAAGGGCGATACCCCGAGCGACAGCGATATAAAGTTAGCTTCGGTTGCGGCGTCCTTTTTGGGAAAACAGCTTGAACAGTAAAATTATTTAGATGTTATACCCTGAAATTAAGGGTGACCTTCCCTATCCCCCGCTTTTTGATCTACGTCTTAAAGCGGGGCTTTTGTATCTATGTAAAATATTCCCGATTTTAACCGCTTTCCGAGTAACAGAATCGGCGTTTTAAAAAAAATACTCCAAATGTAATTTTTTTCTTGACATACAGTGCAAACATTGCTATAATAATAAAGCTGTCCAAACGATTCATTAGCTCAGTTGGCAGAGCACTTGACTTTTAATCAAGGTGTCCGGGGTTCGAATCCCCGATGGATCACCAGCAAAAACCTCGCTTTTTAAGCGGGGTTTTTCTTTTTGCCCGTTTCAAAGCGGACTGCGAATTTTTCAAAACACGGGCGAAATTCAAACGCACGGTCAAGCAACCGTGAGAAAAAGCCGATTAAACTGCCGTTGAAAAGCGCCATTATAAGTGTTCCCCAGCTTATTGCGGTGAGCTTGCCGAAAAAGCAAAATGACATTATTACACCGACGGTAAGGCAGGAAAGATCGAAAGCCGTTTTAAAAACGGGCAGCTTAACGCCGTATTTCCGTGAGACGGTTTTTACAAAAAAGTCGTACACCTGCGGATAGAAGTATGTTTTGAAGAAAAGAGCAACCGAAAAAGCAGTCAACAAAACCCCTGTAATAAACATTGGTATTCTTAAATACAGGCTCATACTGCCGGGAGCGGTCACCGACGGGTCAAAGCACGGAAGCCTGCGCCACAGGTCCAAAACAGCACCGTAAATAAGGCAAGTAAAAAATGACATCAGATATATGGGTCTGAACCCTTTTAAAACTACGCACAGCGCAACAAACACGCACGCCTGAACAATATATTCGGCTTGACCGAAAGTGATTACGCCGATTTTCAGGCTGAGCAGATATGCGGGCGCAACAATCATGGATATACCGAAATTTGCCGACGTAAGAATTGCCACGGCAAGCGACAGCAGGATAACGGCAAGAATGTAAATTAGCTCGCTCGAAACAGTGATTTTTTTCATTTTTTATACTTCCCCTCTGCAAGAATACGAGTGATATATTTTCCCTATAAAAATCGCCATACACTCTTGCCGAGTGTATGGCGAAAAACGAGCGGAACAGCTCAGAAAAATCCATACCGATTTTACTAATACGCTGTATAACTTTGCTAATTATATCACGCAGCCTGAAAGCTGTCAATACCGCTTGTATAAATATGGAAAATCTTAAATTTATACTTGACATATAAAGCACTGTGTGATAATATAATCACGGAGTTAGCCGTGCCTAACTGATGGGCGCGGCTGATTTAAGGCAATACAGTTAGCAGCCGCTAACCGAAACTTGAAATTTTATTAAGTGAGGAAATCGTCTTGTCTGAAAAGATACTGATTGAGCAGTGCTCCCCCACGCTTGCAGCCATTAAAACGGGAAGTATGTTTTTATACCCCTACGCAAGCATAAGCGAGATGCGCGCCGCAGTGCGCAGTTGGAACAGGCGGCTGCGCGAAAAGGGTCTGCGCGTTCTTCCGCTCAGGTACAACGGGAGAAACGCATTGATATATATTTACCGCCCGTATATGCTTTTAAGGGATTTACAAAACAAAACTGCATATTCTATTCTTAAAAAGCGCGGCTACGGTATGCGCACACCCGAAGGCTGTATAGCGCAGCTCGCAAGACGAATGACCACAGATACCGAGTTCCCGCACGAGGTAGGTCTGTTCCTCGGTTATCCGCCCGACGACGTAAACGGATTTATTAAAAACAAGGGTGACAAGTGCAAATGCGTTGGCTGCTGGAAGGTCTACGCCGACGAGGAAAGCGCCGAGAAGACATTTACAAAATATAAAAAATGCACTACAGCGTACAAGGAGCAATTTGCCAAAGGGCAAACTATTGAGCGGCTGACAGTGGCCGATTGATATATATTAAATTGAAAGGATGTACTTATTATGAGTAAAACAGCTGTAATTTATTGGAGCGGCACCGGCAACACGGAGGCCATGGCAAACGCCGTAGCGGAGGGCGCCAAAGCGGCAGGAGCCGAGGTTACGGTATTTACCGCGGCGGAATTTGAGGCAGGGCTTGCGGATTCGTTTGACGCTATTGCTTTCGGATGCCCCGCAATGGGAGCGGAGGTTTTGGAAGAGGACGAATTTGCACCTATGTTTGAAGCGTGCGAAAGCAAGCTGAAAGGCAAGAAAATTGCACTTTTCGGCTCATACGGCTGGGGCGACGGCGAATGGATGCGTAACTGGGAAGAAACCTGCAAAGCAGACGGCTCTGTTTTGGCGTGCGATTCTGTAATATGCAACGATGCGCCCGATGCGGACGCACTCACCGAATGCAATAATCTCGGAAAGGCCTTAGCGTAATTCCCGAAAGCTATTTAACCCGCAAAAAGTTGTTGTGTTTTCGGCAGCTTTTTGCGGGTTTATGCTATCAACCTGAAATGTCATTTCCATATAGCCATGCGTTTACAGGGCGAAAGCTTAAAGCTTATGAACAGCAGTACCGCAAGAGACATGAAAAATACAATATGCCGCTTGCATATACTGTGCACCGTCGGCTAAAACTAAATTTTCCAAAAAAAGTATTGACTATTTTATTGTTTTATGTTATTATATTTCTTGTTCTGATGCGGGTGTAGTTCAATGGCTAGAATCCCAGCCTTCCAAGCTGGTCGTGTGGGTTCGATTCCCATCACCCGCTCCAAAAGAAAAGTCGCTTTCAGGCGGCTTTTTTATTTTTAGATAATATGGGAATCGAACCCGCGGTTCGCTCTCTTGCGGTGCCCGTGGTTGCCGCGCTGCCGCTTGCAACTGCCGACCGCAGCGCTTCGTTTTGCTCGCTGTATCATCCGCAGGATGCGCTCGCAACCTCACCCATCACCCGCTCCATATTCCGATATCCTTTTTAGGGTATCGGTTTTTCTTTTACCCCCTAAGCAATAAAGCCTACCCCTGCCACCAGTTAGCTTAAATAAAGGGACGGCGAAATAACCGACGATTCAAACCTCGACTCATTTATTGTGGGTTTCAGAATGGGTGCAAAATTCGCGTTGGATACCTATATCAGCGATAAAGCACCGTATCAACAAAGGGAATAAAAAATGCTTTGGAAATCTGCGTGGAAAAAGGCGGTGGAAAAGATTTACAATTAAATCTATAATCAAAAACGGTGGTGATTTTGTTGTATGAGCAAAAATATTACGCCCGTATTAAACGGCGTTTACGAGGCGATAAGTGAATTGATAGGCTTTGATAATACAACAAAGCTATACAAGCATTTTGCAGGCAGTCAAATAAATTTCCCGACAAGACTGTTTTCAAAGGAATTTGTATTAAGTGAGGCGGTCAAGGCTTATGACGGCACTTCGGAGTCTATCAAC
>CAKSQS010000001.1 GCA_934486705.1 uncultured Eubacteriales bacterium | reverse complement strand
CGAAAGGAGTACATATATGATTTATTCAAAGGAAGTAGAAAATATGTGTCCCGTAGCCAAGGGTCCGCACCACGGTCCCGCTCCGATTCCGGAGGAAGGCAAGTGGATACAGGCAAAAGAGATCAAAGACATCTCTGCTTACACCCACGGCGTGGGCTGGTGCGCACCGCAGCAGGGCGCATGTAAGCTGTCGCTCAATGTGAAGGACGGCATAATCGAAGAGGCTCTGGTTGAAACCGTAGGCTGCTCGGGTATGACCCACTCAGCCGCTATGGCTGCCGAAATTCTTCCCGGCAAGACCGTTTTAGAGGCTCTTAACACCGACCTTGTTTGCGACGCTATAAACACCGCTATGCGCGAGCTGTTCTTACAGATTGTTTACGGACGCAGCCAGTCCGCTTTTTCTGAGGGCGGCCTTGTAATCGGCGCGGGAATGGAAGACCTCGGCAAGGGCGCGCGCTCAATGGTAGGTACTATGTACGGCACTAAGTCAAAGGGCGTAAGATACCTTGAAATGACCGAAGGCTACTGCACAAGAATGGCTCTTGACGAAAACGACGAGGTTATAGGCTATGAGTTTGTCTCCCTCGGCAAAATGACCGACCTTATTAAAAAGGGTATGGAACCGAACGAGGCTTACAAGCAGTCTATGGGTCACTACGGACGCTTCAATAAAGAAGACGGCGCGGTCAAGTACATTGACCCGCGCGAAGAATAAGGAGGTACGGTATAATGGCACAGTTTGAAGGTTATGAGAGACGCGAGGCAAAGATCCTCGGCGTTCTTAAAAATTACGGTATCTCTTCTATTGATGAGTGCAAGGAAATATGCGCAAAATACGGCGTTGACCCCTACACCACCGTTCAGGAAACACAGCCTATCTGCTTTGAAAACGCAAAGTGGGCTTACACCGTAGGCTCTGCTATCGCTTTTAAAGAGGCTGAGCGCACAGGCGATAAATCCGCCGCAACCGCTGCCGCAAATATCGGTATCGGTCTTCAGTCTTTCTGTATTCCCGGCTCTGTTGCCGAAAACCGCAAGGTTGGTCTCGGACACGGCAACCTCGGCAAAATGCTCCTTTCGGAAGAAACCGAGTGCTTCTGCTTCTTGGCAGGTCACGAATCCTTTGCAGCGGCAGAGGGCGCTATTAAAATCGCTCTTAACGCAAATAAGGTAAGGGTTAAGCCCCTGCGCGTTATTCTTAACGGTCTCGGCAAGGACGCGGCTTACATAATCTCCCGCATTAACGGCTTCACCTATGTTGAAACCGAGTTTGACCCCTACGCGGAAGAAGTAAAGGTGGTTTACGAAAAGCCGTTCTCTAAGGGCGCTCGCGCAGCCGTTAAGTGCTACGGTGCGGATAACGTTCCCGAGGGCGTTGCCATAATGAAGCTTGAAAAGGTAGGCGTTTCCATTACCGGTAACTCCACCAACCCGACCCGTTTCCAGCACCCGGTTGCAGGCACTTATAAGAAATGGTGCGTTGAAAACGGCGTGAACTACTTCTCCGTTGCTTCCGGCGGCGGTACAGGTCGTACCCTCCACCCCGATAATATGGCGGCAGGTCCCTCTTCCTACGGTATGACCGATACTATGGGTCGTATGCACTCCGACGCTCAGTTTGCCGGTTCTTCTTCCGTTCCGGCTCACGTTGAGATGATGGGTCTTATAGGCGCGGGCAACAACCCGATGGTCGGTATGACCGTTGCATGCGCGGTTGCCGTTCAGCAGGCACTTAATAAGTAAGGCTTTAAGCCTAATTTAAGCATAAAAAGAGTCAGACGCATTTGAGAGGAAATCTCAAATGCGTCTGACTCTTTTTATAAGGTCAAGCTCTGTTATAATTCAATTCGTCCGGCGGCTCATCACGAATAGCGTAACCGACTATTCAGCTTTTTACCCCGTTATTCCTATGCGGTCTATGCTTTCAATAAACCACCTTTGCAGGAATATATATACAATCAGCATAGGGGCTACAAACAGAACGCACGCCGCCATGGCAAACGCCATCGATTCGGGCTGCGTCGGCACAAAATAGTAGCCCTTATTCTGCATTGCGGTTTCCAAATTGTTAAGCATATACGCAAGCGGATAATTCTCGGTAAGATACATTCCGCTTAACAAAAAGTCGTTCCAGTGCCATATCAACGAAAACAGCGTTACGGTCACGATAACCACGCCGGAAGACGGTATGGCTATTGAGATAAATGTTCTTATCGGCCCTGAGCCGTCCACCCACGCCGCTTCCTCAAGCTCGCGCGGCAAACCCTTGAAAAACTGAATGTAAATGTATATAAGTATACCGGATCTAAGCCCCACCCCGAGCATTGAGGGCAGCCAGAACGCCCATGCCGAGTTGAGCACATTTATTCTTAAATCAATATCGGTAAGCTTGTAAAAAAGACTGAATATACCGAGAAAATCCAGCTTTGAATAGTTAGCCATTCTTGGAATAAGCAGCATCATATCCGGTAAAATTATCGTCAGCAGCAGAAGAAAGCCCTTAAGCTTTTTGCCTTTAAATTCAAATCGCGCAAAGCCGTATGCCACTACAGAGCAGCTTGCCACCTGCAAAAGTGCGGAAACAATTCCGTTTTTCAGGGTGGAAATTAAGGATTTTCCGTAATTCAGGCAGGAAAGCGCCATTTTGTAGTTATTGGCAATATCAAGGCTGCTCGGAATCCACACACGGGTTGAGTTTAAAAAGGCGTATTTACTCTGCAAAGAGGTTATAATCATATAAAACAGCGGATAAATAACCACAAAGCCCACCGAAATCAAAAACGACAGACGAAAAACGGAATACGCCCATTTACCGATAGTTCTTCCGCTTATATTAACCGATTTCAGTCCTGCCGATGAAAAATTCTGATGTTTCTTCATTTTTCCCTCCGCTAATTATCCCAACGCCGCATAAACGCCCGCTCGTATATCAAAAGCAAAATTCCCATAAGTCCGCCAACTACCAGAAAATAAAACCAAAGCATTGCAGACGTTTTATCATATGTTCCCGCGGTCATCATGGAATAGGTTTTTGAAACCATACGTATACGCGTGGAGGTCATCTGCTCCACTATTGTGAAAACCGTTACAAGCAGGGTGACCCGCGAAAGCATCGGGAAGGTAATAAACCAAAATTCCTCCCACTTTGTCGCGCCCTCAACTCTGGACGCTTCGTAAAGCGTTCCGGGAATTGATTGGAGTCCCGCCAAAAACAGTACGGTTTGTATTCCGCAGCTCCAGATAAGGTCGAATATTTTGCTGATCGTGCGGGTTATATATTCGGCTATTCTGCCATCAATCTGAAGCCAGTTTATAATATCCTTTACCGAAAACATTGAGGCGGTGTATGATTCGGAAACGCCCAAATTATTCAAATCACTGTCGGTCGTTCTGAACAGCCAGGTAATTACCGTTCCGGTCGCTATAATAACCGGCAGGAAGAAAAGCGCCCTGAAAAACAGCCTTCCCCTGAATTTTTGATTGAGAAAAAGCGCCAAAACCAGGCTTAACAGCAAAATTACAGGTATCTGATACAGAAATGAGGTTATTGCCTCGCTTAAATTTTTCAGGTAATCCGGATCTTCCAAAAGAATGTTTTTATAGTTTTTAAGCCCGACAAATGAAATATCCATACCGCCGGGAACAACCGTAACCTCCGAAAAGGAAAAGTATATCGACTGCGCCATGGGAATTAAAAAGAATATTATTATGCCGATAAACCAGGGCGTTGTGAATAATTGCCCGTATTTATCCTTTATGGCGTCAATTCCGCGATTTTTTTTGAGTTTTTTCACGATACCTCACCCTTTGCCAAAAGAAATCCGCCCGCCTCAACCTCTCCTGCGGGAGAAGCGGCAGCTGCGTTACCGTAATTTACATAAACCGCCGTGCCGTTATCGAAAAATGTCGCCCTTAAATTCTCGGTCAAAATTTTGTGCCCGATAATATGCGCCCCATTTACCGCCTTGTAATAATCGCCGAGACTTTTCGCGGTTTTTAAAATATCCGATTTTATATCGGAATAAACGCTGTTGTAAAATACGGGGTGCTTGCTTGCCGTCATTCTGTCCGAACGATGGTCAATAACGGTGTAGTTAAGACCGCAGCCGCTCTCGATCGCCTTTAAAACCGCTGCCTTGCCGTCCGCACGCAGATTAACGCTTTCAACCGTCATAGGAACATATCCCTTGAATACCGTCTCGTAAAACGGCACATCCGTGTAAAATATATGCTCTCTGTCCGACTGCGTAGGAGCGTTCATAATAACATCCGACAGCGCCGCCGCGTAATCGTTCGCGGCAGATGATGCTATTTTGTAATTACTCTTTTTCACCGTCTTTAAGCTGTCCGTAACCGTCTTTGCAAAGCCGCTTTTGGCGTAGAAATCGGAAACGGCTTTATCACTGTAATCGGAATACGACATTGAGGTAAGCGTAGAAAGCGATATCCCCTTAAGCTTCATTTTTCCGCTTGCCTTAAGCGCCCTTTGCACGGCGCTGCCGAGCTTTGAAGGGGTCAGCAAATAATACAGTGTGGATTTTTCCCTGCTGAGTACCGCAGGGTTGTAAAGGTACTGCGACGCCTTCTTTTCGCCGGCATTTGTGCAGGCGTCCGAGAACACCGAAGCTCCCTTGCCCGTTTTCGCAAAGCGGACAATATCATAATCAAAAAACAGCTGTGCCGAGCTTTCATTGCAAAGCCTTTGCAGCTCAGATAAATCCTTATTATTGCCGAGCTTACCCGCAAGCTTATAACCGCCGCCCGCAATACCTGCGTCAACGCCGGATGCTCCGAAGCCTTTCAGCACCGCATTTACAGGCAGCCCCGTTTCCTTTAAAACATCATCCAAAACAGCCGTTGCCTGCCTTAGCGTCGTTGCGGCATAAAGCTTTGTATAAGGTATACCGCAGAATGAATCGCTTATAACCGTGCCGCCCAAAAATGTAAGCCCGAGCGACATATCCTCGCTTACCTCGGTCATATTATATTTTTTTATAAGATATTCACGGTAAACCCTCGCCATACCGACGTAATCGGCATTATCGCCGGTAAGCGGGTAAAAGCCTACCGAGAGCGTTTCGTCAATTTTTCTTTCGCTGTATACCGTGCTTTCAACATTTATTCCCGAAAACAAATTCGCAACATGTCCGGTGTATCCTCTTATCAGAAACGATGAATAAACGGTAGTATAGCCGTAAGCCCCCGCTCCGGCGCTTACCTCAATTATCGCCGAATCCGCACCGCCGTCAATTATCGCAAACGCGCCCTTTCCGCCCGACATACGCGCTCCGTAAACCGGCGAACGAACGCTTTCCCTGTTTGAGGTTTCGGACAATACCTCGATTGTGCTGTCGAAGCCGTACACCTGCGAGGAATAATCCGTTCCCTGCTGGGAGAGATATGTAGGCTTTATCAGCGCTCCCGAGCCTGACGGAACGAAAAGATAGCTGTCCTCGCTGCCGTTTTCCGCAGAGCAGAAAAACGGAGCTACCGAAACCTTAATAAGCTTATTTTTATCCTCTTGTATGTCCTTTGCGTTAATTTTTATCTGCAAACGGTCATCCTTCAAAATGTACTGAACCGGCACCATAATTTTCGGTGCGTCAAAATAAAATTCAACCAAAATTGAATTTTTCCCCTTGGCACACCTTACGCGCCCATCCTCTACCGCAGCGGAATATGCGGCGGCGTCAATTACCGTGTTGGTTTCGTAATCAAGATAGCTTATAGTTATCGGCGAATTGACCTTCGGCGAACGCTTTATAGGCATTCCAAACTCATCAAGTTGCTCCTCCCCGTCGGCCGCGGGGGAAGTTCCCCAGGAAAGACCCGATTTTAAATCGTACAGAACCGCGCCCTTGGTGGTATCGTCCCAATCGAGCCGCAGGGAGGAATTTTCACCGATAATTTTTTCATCTGTTTCGGCGCTTTCCGCTCCCGTATCAAACGGCTTAGAGAGCGCTCCCCCTCCGCTGCCGCAGGATGTCAAAGAAAACAGCATAACGGTCAGCAGCACACAACTTAATATTTTTCTCATTACCGTTCACTCCTATACTGTCAGCAATTCGGAAATAACCGTGGCAATAAAGCCGTAGGTTTGCTGGAACAGCATTGCTATCATAATCAACAGGAAGAATATTATCGCCACGCCCAAAATTGACAGCAGGCTTGTCAAAACCATTCTACCGAAGCTGAAATCGTGAATTTTCAAAAGACCGCATATCATAAGCAGCACAAAATAAATCATTGCGACGGCGTCTAAAATCGTGAGAAAGCCCGTTTCGCTCGGCAGCAGCACATTTGTGAGTATAAGCGTTACGAAATTCTTTATTATGATAGGCATAAGACTGTAGCAGGTAACGATTGCTATTTCGCGCAGTCTGCCCTTTCCGTCCATAATTGTGCATACCATCCAGTCGGATACGATCCACAGCACCGCAAGCCCCAGAGTTCTTGCGAAAATCCATATTGAATTGAAATTTTCCGGGTCGTAGCTGCTGAAAAGGAAACCGCCGTTTATGGTGTTTAGTATTACCGATAAATAGAAAAGCAAAAGCATAACCGCACCGATAATAACAGAGCCCTGCCCTTTTTCCTTAACCTCGGCAAACGAATTTGCGGGGTGAACCATAGTGCCGAACAGCAGCCGTATTTTTTGATTTTTAATAATAACCGTATTTTTGCGAATGCTGACCGCCAATGCCGCGATTATACCGATAATAAACACTGCGGCAGCCGTGAAAATAAGCCCGAAATGCGAATTTATGTAATTGCTCCTGTATTTTTCAAAGGCAATCGCATAGGCGTCTCTGTCGTTCCCCGTTTTGGCGTAGCTCATTGCCGTTTTGTAATCGCCCTCATAGAGCGACGCATACGCAAGCCCGCTGTATGCCGCCTGACTGCAGTTATCAAGCTTCAGCACCTCGTTCCAGCCTGCCTTAGCCGCCTCATACTCGCCCTCGGTTGTAAGCCAATCGGTATCCAATACCTTTCTGCCGTAATCGTTCAGACGAAACGAGGTTATATTATTATTTGTTTTGTCGCTCACAAGCACCCTGCCGCCGTCATCGAGCAGCGCCATACCCGAAACATTTACGAACATTCCGTCCTGCGTGCCTTCGTGCATTCCGCCGCCGAATGCCGTAAGCATACGGCACTCGCTGTCATACAGAAAAACCTTTCCGAAGGTTGACTCAAGCGCGAAAATAAAGCCGTCGCCGTCTATTTCTATATTCATTATATCCTGATTTGAAAACTCGCCGTTTGAATATTCGCTGTTTATTTCGGCGTCAACAAAATTAACGCTGTTTGAATTAAGGATATTCTTACCCGTTCCGGGGCTTAATTTACGTATCTGCCCCTTGTTGTCATATTTCTCGGTAGAGCCGTTGCAGGTATAAACAAAGCCCTCATCATCCGTTTTTATATCAACAAAGCAGTAGGGTATTCTGCGGGCGGTATTTCCCTTTTTCGTGTTATTCGGGAACACCCTGTTTAAAATATTCGTAAGCACGCCCGATATGCCCGAGGTTACGGTATTCGCGCCGTAAAAGCCCAAAAATGTCTTGCTTTCATCGAATAAAAGCGCGCCGTAGTAAGAGCCGTCGCTTAAAATATACAGGCAGCCCTTCGGGTCAACCGCAACATAGGTCGGGCGAAATTTAAAATCATCGGGAATAAGCTGTGATTTCGGAGCGCCCACCGTTTCCAAAAGTCTGCCCTTTAAATCGGTGTGCAGCACCCTGCCGCCCTCGGTATCACAAATATAAAGCGTGTTGTCTCCGCTTACATAAAGGCTTCTCGCATTATCGTATTTTTCCGTACTGTTTATTTCGCCTATTTCGTATAAAACCTCGTATTTACTGTTAAGCACCACTATCCGCGAGGCAGAGTCCAAAAGATAAATATTGCCCTTTTCATCAGTGCAAATATCATTAAGCGCCGTAAAATCGCGAATTTTCAAATCCTTCGCGTTAAGCACCGTTTCAACCGAAAACATTGCCCGATTGTATACCTCGGTGCGCCGATCTCCGGAATTTGACCAATATGTATAGCTTGTATAAGGAATTTCCGCTGCGGCTGTAAGCGCGCCCGATATCATGGCAAGCAAGACCGCTGCAAGGGTTAAAACCGTAAGAATCCTGCGTTTCAATTTATCAACTCCTTATTTTATTCCTTTATACCGGCGCTGCTCATACTTTCAACAACATTGCTTTGCGATATAAGATAGACCAATATCGGCGGAATCATCATAATAACCGTTACCGCCATAGCGCTGCCCGAGCGCGCAACTCCGCCGGATGTGATTTGGGTTACTATCTGCGGCAGCGTTTTAAGCTGCTCGGTAAAAATAGTGCCGTTGGGAACGGTAGCCCATATATCCCTGAAAGAAAACAGAAAGACCGTAAAGCAAGCCGGCTTTATTATAGGCAGAGTAATTGAGAAAAATATTCGGTAGTGGCTCGCGCCGTCAATCTTCGCCGCCTCAAGCAGCGCCTCGGGCAGATACCCCTCTATGTACTGCTTCATAAGAAACACGCCGAGGGTTGAAGCCATGGGCGGCAGCAGATAAATCCAGTAAGTATCGATCATATGCAGCTTTGAAAAAACCAAATACTGCGGAACGGCAAGCGTGCAGCCGCTGAACATTAGGGCAAACTGCACCGTCCAAAACAGTATACTTTTCCCTTTAAACGTAGCCTTTGCCAGCGCATACGCCGCCATGGCGGCAACGATAATATAAATCAGCGAGGTAACAACGCTTATTGCCACACTGTTGAATATATATCTTGAAAGCGGGACTCTGAGCGCCGCCATGAGGTCGGGCAAAACAAGGTAATTGCCGAGGGTCGGGCGTTTAACAAAAAATCTCGGCGGAAAAATCATCAGCTCGTCAAGCGGCTTAAAGGAGGTACAAACGGCGTAAACCAACGGGAGCATGGTAAATAAGCCCGCGCAGAATATAAGAAAGAAATTGAGAAAATTACCAAAGCGCGAACGGGTAAATCTTTTGGCCGACATACTGTCGCCCCTTATTGCGCGTTTCAGCTTTCTAACCTCAGAAATCACATTAACACCCTCACTTTTGAGTCATTTGCAGTATCTTTCCGACTACAAGCCTTGTGGCTACCATCATTATGAACAGTATAACTGCTATAGCGGAGGCATAGCCGAACTCGTATCTTACCGAAGCAACATCGGACATCAGCGAAACTATCGTATCAACCGCGTTGCCCTTACTCGGGTAGCCCGCTAATGTAATTGCGATTGTACTTACCGCAAAGCTGCTTTGTATTTGCATAACCGCGCTGAACAGCAGCATATGCGACATTGACGGCAGGGTTATATAGCGCAGCTCCTGCCAGCGGTTTCGCACCCCGTCGATCGACGCCGCCTCATATAAATCGCGGCTTATGTTTTGCAGCCCCGAAATATTGGCAAGAAAGGAAACGCCCATGCTCTGCCACAGCTGAACAATAATTATTATCGGCATAAGATATGTTTCGTTTTTCAGCCAAACGATAGGCTCGGTTATTATTCCGAAGGAAAGCAGAAAGCTGTTTATGTAGCCGTAGCTGTCGCCCGAAAACGCAACCTGCCATATAAAATACGCATTTCCTACCAATGACGGCGCATAAAACATAAGCGACATAAAGGAACGCATTACCGGCTTAAATTCGTTAACCGCCCACGCAAGCACAAAGGAGAGCAAAAAACCGAGCGGCCCTGCCACCACGGCAAAAACCAGGGTATTTTTAACGGTTACCGCAAAGGCGGCGTCGTTTACTATCAGCCTGCGGTAATTATCTATTCCGACAAACGTAGGCGGCGAAAGCAAATCGTAGGATGTAAGACTTAAAAACAGCGAAGAGAATATGGGAATAACCATAAACAGCAGAAAAAACGTAAAAAACGGAATAAGCATTACAAACATAGGCGCGTTTTCTCTTAAGGTTATACGCAATTCACTTTTCTTTTTCTTCATATTATTCCCCCCCGAAAGAGAAATTTATCCTATTTGTATTCATTGATTTTTCGTGTGATTTCATCATCGGCAACGGCGCTCTGCTTAACAAGCGCGTCCTTGGGTCTTGACGTGCCGTTGACCACCGACCAAAACGCCTGATCCACGCAGCGCGTAAGATAATAGCTGCCGGGAACCTCGGGCACCTCGGTCACCCGCGACCACTGTTCAAGCAAAACATCAAGAACGCCCGCACCCCACGAAAGCCTTGAGAGCGCTTCCACGTTAGAGGTGGAAACACGGCCTATCATTCCGAGGATGGATTCCACATTATTTGTGAATCTCACCTGCGTATCCGCGTCAGTCCACCATTTAAGGAACTCCCACGCCTCTGCTTTTTTGGAGGACTTTTTAATAATCGCGCAGCCTGTGCCCGCGCCCGCCACGGAATCGTTTCCGCCCTTTGTTGCCGGCACGGTTGCAACCGACCATCTGCCGCCGATTTCACGCGCTGCCGAATACAGGGTCATATACATGGAATACGGCGCTATTCCGAGCGGCATTGAGCCCACTCTGAAACGGTTGTAAAAATCCGCCTCTTTGTAAAAATCGTATTCGGTGTAAAACTCCGTCCACCGCTTGAACACATTAACGGCTTCCTTTGAAACAAGGTTTGTAGCGTTTAATTCCTTGTTATAAATGCTGAGTGAGCTCTGCGCCATAAGCGTCGGGAACAAGTTGAGACTTCCTATGCCCGAATTTACGGTTGTAGAGGTTGTAATTTGTGTATACGGCATATACACGCTCATATTGTTGCGCTGTATTACCGTTGCCGCCTCTAAAAATTCATCCCAGTTTCGCGGCAATGTAAGCCCTAAGCTTTCAAATATATCCGTTCGGTAAAACATAAGCATAAAGCTTTGGGTATCGGGCAGCGCATACAGGCAGTCGTTATATCTGTAGGGAAGATCTGCGTCGGGCTGAAATCTTTTAAGCACCTCGTCGCAGTCCTCAAAATTGCGCAGGTCGTAAAGCGCGTCTCTGATACCGAGGTTTACAGGTTCGGTTCTTGCCATTTGAATTGCCAGATCCGGGAAATTGCCCGAAAGAATACCGTTCACCAGCGACGCATTTACCATTTCAAGCCTTACCTTAATGCCGGTTTCCTTTGTGAACGATTCGTTTATCAGCGAATTGAAGACAGAGGCTTGATCCTGTCCCCAGCCGACCCATATACGAAGCGCCTCTTCTTCACTTTCATCGTCAAAAAAGGTGTATTTATTGGAAAATGATATTAAAAACCGCTTAAAACCGTATACAATCGGCTTTATAATACCGTTGCCCCTTGCGGGTGCGGCGACAGACGCGGGCACAATTTCTATTTCATCGAGCGACAGCGGCATTTTTACCATATCGTAAAGCCATGAGCCGAGTGCCGTATAATTGCTGTAATAATCCGATAAATACTGCTGCGCGACATACGGGCTTTTAAGCATTGAACGCAGCACGCGCGTCATATTCTTCATAGCCGCAGCATACTGCGTGCTGTGATTATCGGTTTGAGAATCGGTCGTTTTTACAAGCTCATCAAGCTTTTTGCAGCAATTTTCAAGCGTTTCGGTAAAATCGGGTATCTGGTTAAACAGCTCATAATCGCGGTTGGCGTCGGGTACTTCGCCCGTAATCATTACGATTTTTATGTATTCATCGCCGAGCATATCCACTATTTCCGATAATTTCTTAAACTGCTCCGCCTTATCCCCCACGGTCACCTCAAGCGAGAGCGTATGCTCGCCCTTATCAAGATAAATGTAATAAGGCTCTCCGCTCTTTGAAGAAAAGGTATAATTCTTCCATGCCGTTCCGTAGGGAAAGGCAATTGTTTCAGCCTCCCAAAAGGGCGTTTTTCCGTCAATTCTAAGCCAACGCAGGCTTTGGCCGTTTATAAGGTCGGACTGCTTGTATCTGAAATTAAGGTAATAGTACCCCGCCGTTTCAGCCTTGAAATTCCATGTCAGCCTGTCTGCCGGGCTTTGCCAAGCCGTGCCGCCGATGTAATTGATTTTTGTGCGCATGGGGTCGGCGGGATGCATACCCGAATCGCTGTTGTTTGATTTCGGAATTATAGAAGCGCTTGTTTTAAATGCGGCGTCTTCTCCCTGTATTGTTATAATTTCCGCGGATGTGGCGGTATTGCGGTAATTTTTTGAAACGCTTTCATAGCTTTCTGTCTGCTCGGGCGGCGTAAAGCAAAGCTTGCCGATTTTCATTCCCTGCATGGGAGATACTATCGTCAGCGTATGGTTTCCCGCCGTCAAATAAAATTCATGCGGTCCGTTTGAAACGCCGGTGGTATCGCAGAGGTAATCTTCAATAAAGCCGCCCGTTTCCACCTGCTCGCAGGCATATTCGTTTCCGAGCCCGTCGGTTCTCGGCTTTTCCTCTTTATTTTTCCATATTCGCTTTAAAACAATTTCGTCTGCCCCGTCAAAGGGATAATTACCGTCAATTTTAACCCCGATAGATATATCCAAGCCCGAGGACGCAGGCTGCCACAGCATAAACAAATTATAATTTCCGGTTTGCGGCGCGTTAAACTCAAAGCTTACCGAGCCTGTTCCGCCTTCCCAATTCAAAGCATTATCGCGATAATTAACGGAAGCGTTTTCCGCCCTGTAAGAGGTTAAATCAAAATCAATCGTTTCGGTCACGCTGCTCTGCTCCGCGGCAGATACCGCCGAAAAAGCCGGTAATTGCAATGAGGTCAGCAAAAGGACCGCCGACATAACAAATACCGCTGACTTTAGTAATTTACGCATTACCGTTCAAACCTTTCTGTCCCGTGTATTTCAGTCTGTAAAGAGTTGTTTTATGTGACTTTTGTATTATTATATATCAACATAATGCCGTTGACAATGTATAATTTGTCTACTTTTGTACTTTTATTACGATAATTTGCAAATGAGAATTTTTTACAAATTTCGTAATTCGCCAAAGCCTTAATTTTCAAAAAACAGTTTTTCTTCCCCACGGTTTGTAAAATTACCGTCAAGATGAACATTGCGGCAGTTGAGCGCCACGATATCGTAATCGGCGTAGCTGCAATCGGGCTTGCACACATTTTTGCAGCAATCGTAAAATTTGTTTTCTTCAATACGCACATCGTTTGCGGCGGAAACAAATATCGCGTTGTTCGGTATATCCTTAAAGGTGTTGCGGTGAATGTAAATTTTCTCATGCACTCCCGCGGGATATGCGGTGTTATCCCCTTCATGGGAGGATTTGAAAACAAGCGCTCCCTCATTATTGCTGTTTTCAATTACCGCGCAGTATTCAATAACATTATTTCTGATTTCAACATTTTTCGCAGGTCCTACCTCCCACCAAAGCCTGATATCGGGTGAGAAAAGCATCGCTGCATACGATAGGCCGTAAAAACTGCTGTTTTCAATCAGCACATTTTGGGTCTGTATAAGCACGCCGCGGGCGCGGGTGTGCTTAAAAGTGCAGCCGTCAATATGCACGCTTGCATAAAACGTGCTGTTTGCAAGCACCGAGCCCTCGCTGAGTTCCCCCTTTAGTCCCTCAAAAGTCAGCGTTCCGTCATTTTTTTGCTCCTTAACGGTAAGACTGCCGATTTTCAAAAAGGTTTTTCTGTCGTAAATATCTATTATATCGCCGCTGCCCGCCCAGGTGCAATTCTTTATGGCGTTATAAAGCTTATATTCCCTGCCGGTCATTTTCAACTCGCCGTCCGAAAGCTCCGTTACCACCGTTGCAAGGCCGTGAATGTTAAGCGCGTCATCCCCCAGACCTTCAATATCGCAATTTTTCATAATCAGTTTGCCGTAGAGTCCCAAAATGTGGATTCCGTCGGCATTTATTGCCTTGAGCCGCTTTGAGCCTTCGTTTACGCGAATTGAGAAATTATCAAATGTAAAATCCGAGGACCTCGGCTCAACCGTGACCCCGAAGCTTGCGGCGGAGTTAATAAGAATATCCTTTAACAGTACCCTGTGGCAAAAAGCGAAGGAAAAAACCGAATTTCCGTAAATTTCGTAACGGATATTGATTTTATGCCCTATTTTGAGGCGGCAGTTCTCCCTTTCAGCCAGGCTGCGGCCGAGCTTTAAGCGAACGGTGTTATCGCCTATAACCTCATAATCCAAGCCGATATGCCTTATTCCCTTGCTGCCGTCGGGCATCTCCGTCTCGCACTCTGTGAAAATATTGTTGTAGGTGGCAAGCGCATAGTCGGGCGCACCCTTATCGTCAAAGCTGTTGGTAGCGGCAAAATGCTCAAAGCCGGTCACGGGAAATTCATCATAAATTTTAACATCGGCGGTTTTCGCGTCAAAATCCATAGCGATAACCTCGCCCGCCGCGCCTATGGGATTGTTAGTATCAAAAATCAGCCCCGTAATTTCAATATCGGAGCAATCATAAAATTTAAAAACGTCGTTATTCTCGGTCTTTGCCCCGCAGGGGTTGAAATTTGCTACAATTCTTGTATTGTTACCGAGTATTCTTATATCGGTCTTACCGCTTATTTTAACCTCGCCGAAAACATAATAGTCTCCCGTCCCGAATCGGACGTCGGCGCCGTTTTCAAGCTGCACGAAAAACTCCTGCAGCTTTTCCGTGCAATCCTCGCCGCTGTCGGCGGAAATACCGTAATCGGGAAGATAGTATAATTTCCTCATCTGTTCAGTAATCCTTTCTGTAATGCCGATGAACCGTCGTCAAGAAAAATAACCGCTCCCGGCTCGGAGGTATCGTTTTTCGGTTGGGAAAGCGTTCCGAATTTTTTAATCAGCTCGCCCGGTATAACCGTTTCGCCGTCTTTTATATTTACACGCTCTGTAATATCATAGGCAGCGTCGTCAGCCAAATCCTGAATTAAAACCCGCTTTATTCCCGCAAGCTCGGTTTTTACAATGAGATTTTTATATTCGCCGAACACACCTATTAAAGCCGCCTTTCCGCTTTTGACCGTAACATCGCATTTCGGAATAAAATAACGTCTTTCCTCTGTTCTGCCCAATGCTGCAACCGAAAAAGCGCCGTTCGGGTTTTGAGCTGCGGCGGCAAACGGAATTTTACCGTTTGCATCCCCTTTTATTTCGGGCAGCGCGGTATTTCTTGCAACCGCGGCTGGCGCTTTAATTTTTATGCTGCTTTCCTGTATGAAGGAGGATATAAGCGGGTTATCAAGCCACCAGTGTTCAATTTCCTCATCGGGCTTTTCAAGCTGCCATATATCGGTCAATAAGCTTTCGGATACCGAAAGACCGCTGCCGTCAAACGAAAACGCGGGGGCTATGCGGTGCCAGCGCGCCGCACGGAGCACCTCGTACATTTTGGTCTTTAAATTTCTATGAACCGCCGGGAAAGACATATCGGCTTTTCCATTCATAAACGTACCGCTGTAGGGGTGGCGCATAATACCCATTGCAAAGCCGCAGGCTGCCGATAAATACGCCTCGTCCTCGCAGTTTATAAGCGCCGTATTTCCGCTTTGCGGCGCAGGTGTATCGGTAAACGCCGCTATTTTGTTCATTGTCATGGGTATTGACATAATCGCGGGAACATCATATGTTCTGAACACATCGCCGAGCGGTATTATTTCGGGCGTTATGGCGTGCTCTATAATAAGCTTCGGGGCATATTTGCGCCCAAGCAGGGTAAGCCTTCGTCTTTCCTCGGCGTCTGCTCCCCAGCCGCCCCAGTCAACCTTCCAATAAGAGAACCCCGCCGCGTCGGCCTCCTTCAGCCTTTCGGTCCAATATGTCTCGCGGTCCGCATCGCCGAATATTGCCGCCTCCTGCGCGCATACCCAGCCGCCCAGCCCCTTCCAGCCGATGCTTTTCATTCTTTCGGACAGCCTTTTCATAGCCTCGGCATTGTTTTGGGCTTTTCCTACCGCCTCCGGGTATTTTTCACCGTTTAAAATAAGCGAGCCGAAATATCTCCCGTCGTTATCGGGCGGAACATCCCAGCTGTCGTCCATTATAAACAGCAGATCCCCGCGCGCTTTTTCATAGAAATATGCCCAACCGTATGGCTTTTCGGGTGAAAAAAGAGCCTTTTCACCTATTATTCTTCTTTGCCCGGCGGGCTTTCCGTCATTTGTCGCATACAGCTGTGTCTGCCAGGTGCAGTAATAATCCGGCGTCGGATTTACCGTATCGGGCACAAGATTAACCGTTGTTTTTTCAGGCAAATTCATTTTTGCTCTCCTTAAATCACCGTTATTTCACGTACATATCCGTCAAACGTTCCGCCGGTAGTAATCTGTAAAAGTCCGCTGTCCAGCCGCTCCTCAACATTGCGGTGGTTATGCCCCGTAATAAGCGCCTTTATCATCGGTTCGTTTTTTATGTAGCTTATCGCCCGCAGCGTAGCATCATCCGGCCGCGTCTGGCGCTGCCGCTCCTCGGGGTAATTCGCAAGGTAATGCTCGGGTATTCCCACCTGCAGCTCAACCGTGCCGCCCTCAATGCTTTCCTTGCAGAACGGTCCGTAAAGCGGCACATGCATACACAGCAATATCGGGTAGCCCTTAGCCACCTCGGCTTTCAGCATTTCAATCTGACCGTCCGAAATCATATAGTACGAATCATCCATGGTAACAATATTCACGCCGCCTATTACCCGCGAATCAAAATATAAATTTGATTTTATATACGGGGCTATGACCTTAATATTGTTCCATTTATATTCGTAATCCTCCTTAGCCTCGCCGACCCAATGGCAGAAATCGTGGTTTCCGGCAGCGTATATATAATCCGTATTCTTTGGGAACAGCTCCTCTACTGCCTTAAAGTTGTTCTTTGAAAAGAAATCTATTAAATCACCGGTGTGCACAATTGTTAAATTATTGCTCTTTGCATATCGGAGCGCCGACTTAAACAGCTCTACGGTTCTGCCGGTGTGCTCCCCCTCAAAGCAGCCCGCCGCGCGGCCGCTGAATCTTTCAGGGTCGTCAAGCGCAATATGCGTATCGGTTATGTGAAGAAATTTCACCGGTGCTTCAAGCCCTGCATTGACCGTTGTTTTTATTACATTCAATTTATACATTGCAGTTTCTCCTCTAAACCATAAAGACTTATAGGGATGCCCTCATAAGAACATCCCTAAAATACTATTCAACCCATAATACCTTAAGATACATCATAGTTTCCTTTTCCGTTTTTTAATTATAATCAGGGTGACCGCCACGCCGATAATTAAAACCGCGGCAGCCGAACAAATAATTATCGGAATATAATCGGTTTCCTCTTCCGCAGGCTTTGAAGCCGCGTTCTTTTTTGTATCTGGCTTTTTAACCGTATCCTTGATATTCTCTGTGGTATCGGGTGTTTCTTCGGGCTTTTCCTCATCCGCCGCTACAACCGTCTGCGTCGGTATCGGGCGTTTCACGGGCTGAACCTTGGCAGGCGTGCTCTTTTCGGGAACATGGTTTATTTTGTCGCTTGTTCTTATTATCATAATATCGTCAAAATAAAGGCTTGTGTCCCCTGTCGTTACAAACGATAGCCATTTGCCCTTTGCCACAAAGGAGTAGGTGCATTCCGTCCATTCCCCGGTCTTTAAATCTCCGTAGGAAACCATTTTTTCAATTCCGTTATTCTCCTCTGCAATATCGGGCCATACCTTGTGCGCAAGCGATACGCCGCCCTGTGTGTTCTGCGAATCCTTAAGCACCCAAAAGCTTATTTTATACTCGCCGCCTACAACCAGCGCGTTTTCATAATTTATGAGAAATTCGCTGTCCGCCGCCGTATTTCCGATTCGGTGTATGCATTTATTTCCGCCGTGAACCTTTTCAGCCGTATAATCGGCAACGCCCGGCTTGTAATACTCGTAATCCTCGCCTACATCGTATTCGGTGTTTGTGTACGCCTCAAAATTCTGTATAACGGCGTCCTGCACCCAATTGGCATATAGCGTTATATTGACATACGGGAAGAAATCATCGGTATATCTGCACTGAAATTCGGGGTAAACGTACCAGCCCTCAAGGCGGTAGCCCGCTCTCATTAAGGAAGGCGGCGTGAATTTTGAGCCGACCCTTGCGGTCATAGGCTCTGCCGACAGACCCTCCACTCCCGTAACAAAGGTTATTGTGGAATATCTGTTATCGGTATTTGTTGCCTTCTTTATTCTCGGGTAGAAAATTTTCAGTATCGGGGTTGAGTTTTCAACCGTCATCCAAACATTTTCGTAATCAAATTCCGGCATTCCCTTTTTGGCGGCTTCGCCTAACATATCGTTCATTCCCACAAACAGCACATCACCCTCGGCAGCTCCGAAAATGTAGCCGCCCTTTACGGTCATACCCGAAACCGTAACCTCTGATTTACCGTCGGCGAATTTATCGAAATTATCGGTGCAGCCGTAGCAGTTTTCAATAATCTCGCCCTTGCACCATGCGTCGCCGATTATTGCCGCGCCGCGGTAGCCGGCTGTTATTTTCGCAATTGAGTAGCAGTTGCGTATTTTAAGGGGCGAGGGCAAGCCGCCCACAATGCCCGTAGCCGTTCTTGCCTTAACGGCAACGCTGCCGTCAACAAAGCAGTTATCTATTACCGGGTAGTTTTCCTCAGTCATCGGGGTGTTTTCCGTCCAGTATTTAACATAAGCCACAAGCCCCGAGCCGTATACCTCGCTGTTTGTAAGCGATAAATCAATATAGCTGTCGGTCACTCCGACATTGGCAATGGTAGCGCCCTTATCGATTATCGGGATAAGCGAACCCTTTACATTCGTTCCGTTCGATTTAATATACATACCCGAAACAATGTGTCCCTGCCCGTCAAGGTGACCCGCAAAGGCGTTATTTATGCCTGCCGCGGAAAACCACTGCTTAAGACCCGTGCCCTCGTACCAGTTTTCCGCCGAGGTATCATTAAGCCTTATATCCTCGGTGATAATGTACCACGCAGGGGTATCGCCGTTTATTACATGCTCGGATACCATTTTGTAAAGCTGCTCGCCGGTTTCAATTCTGTACGGGTCGTCCTTTGTGCCCGTGCCGCCCGCATAGTTCTCGGCGCATTTTCCGCTCCAGACCGCGCCTACAACGCCGTCCTCGTCCTCATCATCGGTAATAACCAATTGCGGATAATCGTTTTCCGCCGTACGCCAGGTTGATTCCCAGTCAAGCTCGGGCATCGAGACCTTTGCGCTTTCGCCGAGCATTTCCTCCTCGGAAATAACCGTAACGGAAATTCCTCTTGTCGCCGCATGCGGAGACTGACTTTGCGGTACCGTGGCGTACCTCACGCCGTCTGCCACAGCGGCGGAACGGTAAAAGGAGATGCAGCCTGCCGTATAGCTGTCGTTTACGGTAACCGATCCCCAGTTATCGCCTAAATATCCGCCCTCGTTTGTGGCGGCGCCCGAAAAGCTGCCTATAAAGTAACAGCTTGTTATTTTAAAGCTTGCGGCGCTGACCGCGCCCACTAAACCGCCTGCGCCGTTTGCCGCACCGAACACAATATTGCGTGCGGAGCACTTTGAAATGCCTGCTGACGCGCCCGCTTGAATATAGCCCGCAATACTGCCTATATAGCACATACTGCCGGTTGCTCTGCCGGTAAGATATGCCTTGCGTATGTGAAGATTCTTAACCGAAGCAGACCCCGCCATAACGGGAATAAGCCCGCCCATTCGGCGCATTGATTTATAATACAGGCCGTAAACCGTGTGGTTTTTGCCGTTTAATCTTCCCTTAAAGCCCTGACCCGGGGATTGGAACGAAATATCGAGCCATTTATTAAGCCCGCTGCCGTTATACCATTTTTCTTTCGACACATCGTTCAGATAAATATCCGCGCCGAGCTCGTAATACGCGCCGGGCTCGGGGTCATCCGCAACGCAGTGCTCCTTGACCATTTTATAAAGCTGCTCCGCCGTCATAATAATGTACGGGTCGGATTTTGTTCCCGTGCCGTCGAAATAGCTGTCGGCAATTTTGCCTGACCATACCTCTCCGGGCTTGCCGCTGCTGCTGTCAACATCGCGCTTGCCCGCGGTGCTGCCCTTAATAATGGGATAATCCTTGCTGTGCGCTTCCCAAACGCTCCAGTCAAGCTCGGTCATATTCTCCTGCGCCTTTGCGCCGCGCATATCGGATTCCGAAACAACCGATTGATTTACCCCGACGTTTGACTTCCACCAACCGTTTGTGGCGTAGAATGAATCATCGGATATGGCAGTGGGGTCAAGCCTGTTTTTGCCGGGCAGACCGGTAGTAAAGGATACTATGGTATATGTATTTTTAATGCTTATGCTCTTTGTATTCCATGATGCGGCGTTTGAAAGAATACCGCCGCCTCTGCCTGCGGGCGAATAATTATCGTTAAATTTCACAGCCGAGCCGCAGTATTCAATCGTAATACCCGAATCACGCACCGGTCCTACTATTCCGCCCGCAAAGGAATCTGTAAGTCCGCTGAAATCCACCGTATTGTCAACAACGCATTTTGTAATTGTCACGTTTGAGGCGCTGCCGTCCGAATTAACATTTACAAAGCCCACAATTCCGCCTATGTTGCCGTTATAGCCGCTTGCCTTTACATAAGAATGCCTTACGTTAACATTGCTTATAACGGCGCTGCCGCTTGCAAACGGAATAAGACCCATTACAGCCGCCCAATCGTTCGGGTTTTCGTAATACATACCGTATATGGTATGCCCGTTTCCGTCAAAGCTGCCCCTGAAACCCTGAACATTGGCGTTTATGGTCCATTTATTCAGAAAAGCCCATTCACGCGGGGATTTTTCGGTCCACTTACTGTCAAAAACATCGTTCAGGTAAATATCCTCTGTAAGACAGAAATACTTACCCTCGGATTCAAGCGGCTGCTCGCCGCAGTATTTTTTGGCAAAGCCGTATAATTCCGCCGCGCTTGTGATTCTGTAGGGGTCTGTTTTGCTGCCCGTGCCCTCAAAGTCGGCATCTAAGCTGCCGTCCCACACCTTCACATCATCTGCAGAAACCGATATATTACAAAGAATACCAATCGCTGAAACGACGATAAGCAGGGATGTAAGAATCGCAATCATGCGAAATGATAATGTTTGTTTTAAATTCTGCAATGTAACTTCTCCACCTTCGGTACAGGCTCTTTAAAAAGCGCGTTTTGCGCCAAGCCGTGAGTTTCGGGAAAGCGTGCGGTACGTAAGCGACCGCACGCCCTCAATTTATTTTGCAAAGTGAATTTCAGATTCGTTCGGCTTTTGGTAAAGCCTTACGTAATCAATATCGAAAACTGCCGACGAAAAATCGTCGCTTACCGTATAATCCGCCGCCCAAGCTCCGCCTGAGGCATTGGTGTAGGCGGGCGTAAACAAATGATTGTTAAAGATTATGCAAAGCGGATTGCGGAAATCCGCCATGCCCACAGCCGCAGACGCGGCATTTGAAAAGTTTTCGTTGAGATTATAGCTCATACGGCACTCGCCGTCAACGAACATAGATATTTCGTTCGGCGTCCAGAGCATACCATAGGTGTGCCAGCCGTAATCGGTTATTTTGTATGAGCTTTTTGTTCCCGAGGAGACTCTGTCGCCCCCGTAAAGCTCCTTTTGCTCCTGCGTTTTCCACCATTTGTGCAGGTTCGGCACAGCCTCGGCTCTTTGACCGAACACCTCAAACACGTCAACCTCGGTTTCATATACCGAATTTGAATTATAGTGAAGCTGCTCTGCCAAAGCCGCGTCGGTCGTGGTGGCGCTTTTAAGCCAGAACGACGGCCATACTCCCCTGCCCGTCGGCACCTTTGCGCGGATTTCAAGATATCCGTACTTAAAGGTCATATGCTCGCCGGTGGTAATTGATTTTGTTGTTTTGTATTTCCCGCTCATATATTTTGAAGCGGTAAGCCTTAATACTCCGTTATTATCGGTATCGGTCGTTACCGCAGCAACGTCGGCTGTTTCCTTTGTAAGTAAATCGGAGCAGCCGCTCATATAATTTGTAAACGACCATTTACTTTTATCCAAAGAATATCCTTCAAACTCGTCACTGAAAACAAGCTTGTATTCAACGTCACTGCTCAGGCGAAAAAACCTGTTATAACCTTTTTAAGATGTATTAAGTCCAAAATATTGTATTCGCCGTCGTTATTGCAGTCATACATAACGTTAAACGAATCGGACATAAGGAATGCCTTTCTCAATGCGGCAAGATCCTCTGAATCGGGTGCGTCGCTGCCATCTCCGCTTATATCGTAGGTTGCCTTGCCGCGGTTTACAAGCAGCTTTTTCTCTGTGCCGTACCAATAGGGTAAGTCAAGCGCCGTCATTTCGGAATAATCCGAAACCGAAATAATGTTTTCCCAATTTTCCTGCTCATAGGCTTCAAAGAAGCTGTAAACGTTTTCATAAGCGCGCTTGCCCTCTGCGGGAAGCTTAGCACCCGAATTATCGGCAGTCATGGCAACCGGATACGCGCCGTAGGAATATGAGTTTTTAATGGTGTGGTTTGCGTTGCCTGCCCAGGCGTTTCCGTAAATGCCGCCCTTTGCACTGTCGCCGGCAAGAACAGCCGATGAATAGCAGTTATCAACCGTAAGGGTCGCCTGCGCGCAGCCTATCAAGCCGCCGGTATACAATCCGTGTACTGCTACCGTATCATCCGCCGAGCAGCCCGAAACGGTTACCGTGCCGTCGGCAAAGCCTGCAGTGCCGCCTATCGAGCCGATTAAAGCACCCGCATATTCAGAGCATACAAACGATTTTCTTATATGCAAATTGGTTATTGAAGATCCTGCGCCGATATTGGTAATAAGTCCCGCATATCTGTTCATATTAGACCAGTATTGATTGCCGTCCTCTGCGTGGTACACGCCGTAAACCGCATAGCCGTTGCCGTCTATATGTCCTTTAAAGCTTTTTGTGAACAGTTCGTTTTTACGCCAGTTGTTTGCAGGTGCTTTATTATACCAGTTAGCGTAATCGCTTACATCATTAAGGTAAATATCGTTAGTGAGGAGATAGTATTCACCCGATTCGCCTGTTAAGGGCGTCAATATTACCTTTCTCAGCTGCTCGGGAGTGGAAACGAGATATGGGTCGTTTACAGTACCCGTGCCGCCATCATATGTAACGGCGATCGTACCGTCCCAAACATCAATGCCGTCTGAAACGGGCTTAACATAAGCCGTACTTCCCTTTATTGTGGGATAAGCGCTGTTGTTTGCCTGCCATACGTCCCAATCCAAATCTTCCATATATGTAAGCGCGTCAGCACCCATCATAAGCTTGCTCGATTTTACATATACTATCTGGCTCGGCCAGTTGTTGCAAGAAAATAACGGCTCTTCATCATCCGTAAAGGTTTCGTACAATGCGTCTGGTATTCCCATTGAGAAGGACGCTACCGAATAGGAATTTGTAATGCTTAAGCCCGTCATTCCCCAGCCGCTGTTTTTGCCGAGGATTCCGCCGCCCTGTCCCGCAGGTCTGCTGCCGCTGTTGAATTTAACAGCCGAGCCGCAGTATTTAACGGTAACAGCCGATTCGCGTACCACGCCGACTATACCGCCGGCAAAGGCGTTTGTAAAGCCGCTGAAATCGTTGGTATCGTCCGCAACACATTTTGTAATAGTCACGTTTGACGCGGTTTTGCCGCCGTCCTTATTGATTACGCCTACTATACTGCCGAGTGCTCCCGCATAGCTGCTTGACTGCACATAGGCATTTTTAATGTTAACGTTGGTTATAACGGCGTTTCCGCTTGCAAACGGAATAAGACCCATTACAGCCGCCCAATCGTTCGGGTTTTCATAATACATACCGTAAACAGTATGTCCGTTTCCGTTAAAGTTGCCTCTGAAGCCCTGAACGTTGTTATTGATTGTCCATATATTGAAGAGCGCCCATTCATGCGGCTTGTTGCTCTTGTTCATCCAGTCGCTGTTTGAAATATCGTTAAGGTAAACATCGGTATTAAGCTCAAAATATTTACCCTCCGAAGCAATAGGACCTTCGCCGCAATATTTTTTTGCAAAGCCGTATAATTCCGCCGCGGAATTTATTTGATACGGATCGCTTTCAGTCCCCGAGCCTGCAAAATCCGCGTCCAAATCAACGCCGTTCCAAATTGCCGTATCTGTTGCGGCGGCAGTCGGCACGCCGAAAACAAATGATGATAAAATTACCGTAAGAGAAAGGGAAACCAAAGAAATGCGCTTAATTTGTCTGAAAAATTTACTCATATTCATAGCAATTACCTTTCTGTTTTTTTATTTTGTATATTTACTTATATAATTGTTAAGCTCCTTGACCTGTGAGTTTATGGTGTTGTTCATCGCGTCTATTTTGCTTCTCACCTGGTCGGGGCTGTTAGCGGCAAGACCCGAAAGAGTTCCCGTGCCGATACCGAGCGCCCTGCAGCAGCCGATGGTGGGGCTTACAAACTTATTGTTCTGTGCGCCCGCGCTTGTAAGCTTGAAGAAGAAGCTTTCCGCATCGGAATTAAGGAACGCCGATGAAAGATCGTAATTGTTTACGTCTAAATAATATCTTAAGAAAATGCCTGCCGCAACGGGGTTTTTAGCACCCTTTATAATGCCCCAGCCGCGCAGTAAGCCCGTAGTAACCGCCGGAACGGACGCACTGAAGGACGGAAGATAGGTGTAGCCTATATCGTCCGCGTTCATTTTAGCCCAATAGCCGGTTTTCTTTAAGCCGAAAGCGTTTGTAACGGCAATTCCGGTTTTTCCCTTTATAAAGTCGTCGCGGCGGTTAACATCGCCTATACCCTTTATAAGTCCCTCTTTAAGGCAGGTGGAAAGATAAACCGATACATCCTTAAGGGTATCGTTAATGCCGTTTGAGAACTTGCCGTTTTCCCATTTGTAATATGATGAGCCCGTAACGCCGAGCGCGGTTTCCCAGTCGATATATCCGCCTATGTAATCAGGTCCGAGCGCGGCAACGTCACGCATAACCTTCGTCATGGTATCAAAATTCCATTTGCCGTTTTTATAGTATTCCTCGGGGGTGGTTATGTTCTTCTCCTTTAACAGACGCTTGTTATAGAAAACGCAGTCAACCTCGTTCCATATATTTCCTACGCTGTTTAAAAGGTAGGTCTTGTTGTTGACCTTTGAAGTCTTGAACATACCCTGATCCCATATGGAATCGTTGTAATCGATTTCTGCGGCGTCAAGCGGCTGCAGGCAGCTCAGGGCGTGCGGCCAGTCATTATTTGAAAAATAAACATCGGGCGCGTTATCCGCCGCTATAAGTCCCGCAATTTCAAACGCATACTCGGTCTGACCTATCAAATCAACCTTGACCTTAATGCCGTATTCCTTTTCAAATGCCTTTATAACAGGTCCGTCCTCGTTCAGCGCGGGGTCTTTCCATGTGGCAAAGCGCACGGTTGTTCCTTTGTATTTTTTCGCTTTTTCTTTATAAGCGGATAAAGCCTTTGTATTGTTGGTTTTACCCGATGACGCAGAGCTGCTGCCCGATGACGCAGAGCCCTTTTTATCTGATGATGTTCCGCCGTCGGTCTTATCGCTCTTACTCTGATAAACATACTCATATTCAACGTCTACCGAACCCGAATTTTCTTCGGTCGGGTTCTTCTTGCAGCCTGCTGCCGCTATCAGCGTTATTAACGCAAGTGAAATACAACAAGCTGATTTCAGACCTCTCATAACGATTTCTCCTTTAAATCTTAAAATTACTCCCGATTGATTATCGGTTCTTATGCTTTCGGTCGCTCACCTCCGATTCTTCACACTCCGCACAGTCTGCCGTGCACTGCAGACCGCGCAGCCCTTGATATTTACAAACTCTGTCTTTAAGGTTTAATTCGCGTAATTCAGGCTTCCCTCGCCCGGTTTTTGATAAAGTCTTATGTAATCCACATAATATTCAAACGGTAAATCTCTGTTGTTTACCTCTGTGCCGGCGCTTGTAGCGCCTAAATCGGATACGTATATATGGTTGTTAAGCAGTATGAACAGATTGTCCCTGAATCCCGACATATCGCTTCGGTCGTCATAGTTATCGTTAAGGTCATAGGTGTTGTAATCAACCCCGTCAACCGATACCGTCATCTTATCCGGCGTCCATTCAAATCCGTAGGTGTGATATTCGTATCTCAAATTATCGTAATTCTTATGAACATACTTATTCGATTCCCGAATACCGTTATACTGCGTGTGCGTTCCGTCGGTATACCACTTGTGAATATTCGGAACTGCGGTATTAAAGGATGAGAACACCTCGAAAATATCAACCTCAACAAAGTAATCGGCTTTGGATTTTTCATTGCCCACAGCGCCGTCGGATACCGCCCAAAGGCTCGGCCACGCGCCCCTGTAATAAGGAACCATTGCGCGCATTTCAAGATATCCGTATTTCCAGCTCATGGATTTTTCGCTCGAAACAGTAAGGTTGGTCGCATATTCCGCCATCGGCCGCGCGGCGTTGTAATATCTTACAGCGGTCATTTTAAGCAGACCGTCGCCGACATTGACCACGCTTGAATCGGAAAGAACGGGCATCCTATTCGTGCCGCCCATTCGGTTCTGGAAGGACCACTTGTTTCTGTCGAGCGCCGTTCCGCCGAATTCATCGCCCCATACATATTTGTAATTCCCTTTGACCGTTGCTGAAAAATTATTGCATTTTCCGGTTATCAGGTTTATTTTTCCTTTTACAAAGCCGAGGGATGTGAACCATTTTACCGCTTCCTCTATCATTGCGGAGTGTCCGCCACCAAAGGTCGGCTTGCCGTCAATCAAGGCAACCCTGTATTCATTTGCCGAAAGCCCCGATTTAAAGCGGTTGGTATCGCCCACCAATATTTCCTTGCCCGATGCGGAGCTGCCGTCGTCCGCAACCTTCAAGGTTACTCCCGCCGATTTTTTGAAATAATCGCGCAGCTTGTATGCCGAATCCATATTCGTGCGGTTTCCCTTGGCATATATTATCGTGCAGCCGTCAGGTCCTGCCCAATCGTATGCCTTAACTGAATATTCCGCCTCGGTTTTATCCGGTGTGACCTTTGTCACATCATCCGTCGGGTCATACAGCGGTCTTCTTTCGGAGGAAACGCCGTCCGTTGTTTCCTCCTCGCTGCTGTCGTAGATTATTTCTTCGGATGAACTGCCTGTGCTTGATGTATCGCCGTCATCTTCCTCAACAACGATTATTTTCTTTATAACCTTTTTCTTGGATTTTTTGGTTGTTGCTTCGCTTCCGCAGCCGACAAAAAGCGACAAAATCAGCAAAAAGCAAACGGCAACCTTCGCAGACCCGAAAAATTTTCTGTTTCTTAACATGAGCGGCCTTCCTTCCGAATAATATCGTAATTCCGTCAAAAAAGTGGAGACTTTTTATGTAACTTTTGTATCATTATATATCCAACGGAATAACTTGACAATGTCTATTCCGCAGATTTTTGTACTTTTTTTTAAAATATTTTTTTGGAATGGTATTTTTTACAAATCAACTGCATTATTCTCAAAAAAACGCTTGAATAAAACAAAATATATGTTATTATATATATATCAAATGCTATTTTTACTTTGTAACGGGTGTATTTTATGGATTGCAAAATAAAAGATTTTTACATTTTAACAATAAAGAATGTAACCTATCTTAACCAGGATATTTACTCAAACAAAACCGTTGAGTATAAAAATACGCTTTATTGGGATGAGCTTATTCTTTTTAAGGATTGCTATGCCACGGTTTATTTTGACGATAAGGTGCATAATATCGAGCCTAACGATATTCTCTTTCTCCCGAGCGGAAAACACACGCAATATAGGGTTAAAATTCAGTCGCCGGGTGATTTTATCGATATTTTCTTTACTTCCAATATTCATATGAACAACTCGTCCAGACTTTACAAACTAAGCTCCAACAACGCCAATATAAATTTTCAGCAGATTTTAACCATATGGCAGCAAAACCCCACGCTCAACCATGCAAAATGTATGTCGATACTGTGGGATATAATATCCAAAATTCAGAACAATCAAAAATTAGCAAAGGAGCTTTCAACCGTTATAGAGCCTGCGATTGAGTATATACAGCAGCACTACCTTGACCAGAACATTTCGGTAGAGCAGCTTTCCACGCGCTGCGGGGTGAGCTATTCGCAATTTCTGAAAATATTTGAAAAGCAGACCTCAACAACGCCGAAAAATTATATTATAAAGCTTAAAATGAGCTATGCCTGCGAATTGCTGAAAACCGACAAGAGCATAACCGAAATTTCCGAGATTATGGGCTTTAACGACGTTTATTTTTTCAGCAAGCAATTTAAAAAATATATGAATATTTCCCCCACGGATTACAGAAAAAGATTTCTGCAAAACAGCGAATTTTTTAACCGCGTAAAGCCGTGGGAAAAGACTTAAAGCTTGCTGAAAGGCATAAATCTGCGGGCGCAAAGGGAATACCTTTGCGCCCGCAGATTTATGTTTAAAAATTATTTTTTCTTTTTAACGTCCGCCCGTAATCACAATACGGGCGCTTGTATGCAAAGCCGTTATCCGCACATACCCGTAAAATAAAAATTCCTTTCTGTCCTGTCCAAAATCCCCGCCGCAATGTCTTCTATTTCTTCGGGCGGTATGTTTTCACTGCTGCAAAATCTTGCGAAATTTTCGGCGTTTTCCCTGTCGCAAAATAAATCGCTTACCGACCTTACAACATCCGAATTATGTATTACGTCAATTCCGTATACGGTGCACCGATCCTCTTCGGTATCTAAAACATCCTGCCTAACTTTATAAATATACCGCATTTTTTCTACATCTCCATTGGAATTTTTTCCATATTATAACATATATTTTTGCAAAAATCAAGCATTTTTAGCATTTTCTGCGTAAAACAAGTAATAATATAATTTAAGTAACTAAAACAGTTTAAATATTGTCAAAAATTGTTGCTTGCTATATATTATCTCTTTATTCCTGTTTTACTTTATAACATACGAAAACCCCGTTTCGCATTGCTGCGAAACGGGGTTTTTAAGGCTTATATTGAAATTAAGCGTTAACCTTGGTAACAACGCCCGAACCAACGGTACGTCCACCCTCACGGATAGCGAAACGAAGGCCTTCTTCAATAGCGATAGGAGTGATAAGCTCAACATCCATCTCTACGTTATCGCCCGGCATGCACATCTCTGTGCCTTCGGGAAGAGTGATAACGCCGGTAACGTCGGTAGTTCTGAAGTAGAACTGCGGACGATAGTTGTTGAAGAACGGAGTATGACGGCCGCCCTCTTCCTTAGTCAGAACGTAAACCTGACCGTGGAACTTGGTGTGCGGATGAATTGAACCGGGTTTGCAGAGAACCTGACCACGCTCAACCTCATCACGGCCAACGCCGCGGAGAAGTGCACCAACGTTATCGCCGGCTTCGCAGAAGTCAAGGGTCTTGCGGAACATTTCCATAGAGGTAACAACAGTCTTCTTGCGCTCCTCGGTAAGACCGATGATTTCAACTTCATCGCCTGCATTGAGCTGTCCACGCTCAACACGGCCGGTAACAACAGTACCACGACCGGAAATGGTCATAACGTCCTCGATCGGCATAAGGAACGGGAGGTCAGACTTACGGTCCGGAGTGGGAATATAGCTGTCAACAGCGTCCATAAGCTCTTTGATCGGAGCATACTCGGGAGCGTTCGGATCGGTAGAGGTGCACTCAAGAGCAACAAGAGCAGAACCCTTGATGATCGGGGTGTCGTCGCCCGGGAACTCATACTTATCAAGAGTCTCACGGATTTCCATCTCAACGAGCTCGAGAAGCTCGGGATCGTCAACCTGGTCGCACTTGTTCATGAATACAACAATGTACGGAACGCCAACCTGACGAGCAAGGAGAAGGTGTTCTTTAGTCTGAGCCATAGGACCGTCGGTAGCAGCGATAACAAGGATAGCGCCGTCCATCTGAGCAGCACCGGTGATCATGTTCTTAACATAGTCAGCGTGTCCGGGGCAGTCAACGTGAGCATAGTGACGGTTGTCGGTCTCGTACTCAACGTGAGCGGTGTTGATTGTAATACCACGCTCTCTCTCTTCGGGAGCCTTATCGATGTTCGCGTAATCCTCGAACTGAGCCTGACCCTTCAAAGAAAGATACTTGGTGATAGCTGCTGTAAGAGTGGTCTTACCATGGTCAACGTGACCGATAGTACCAATGTTTACATGGGGTTTATTTCTTTCAAATTTTGCCTTTGCCATTGTATATTTTCCTCCTTATACTATGTGCAGTTTTGATTTAATTATAGTTTAACAAAAAAGACTTGAAAATGCAAGCATTATTTACTTTAATTATCAGTCTTTCTTTGCACGGGCAGAAATAATCTTCTCGGAAATGCTCTTCGGAACTTCCTTGTAGCCGTCCGGCTCCATTACATACTGACCGCGACCCTGTGTTTTAGAGCGCAGGTCGGTAGCGTAACCGAACATATCGCCGAGCGGTACGCGAGCGTTGATTTGCTTAACGCCCGAGCGATCCTCAAAGCCCTGAATCTCGCCGCGGCGAGCGTTCAAATCGCCTATAACGTCGCCCATATACTCCTCAGGTACGATAACCGTAACCTTCATAATAGGTTCAAGGAGTACCGGGTCTGCTAAGCGGCAAGCCTCTTTGAATGCCATAGAACCGGCAATCTTAAACGCCATTTCGGAAGAGTCAACCTCGTGGTAAGAACCGTCGTACAGAGTAACCTTAACGTCAACTACCGGGTAGCCTGCAAGCACGCCCGCCTGCAAAGCACCGCGTATACCTGTATCAACCGCAGGAATAAATTCCTTCGGAATAGTACCGCCGGTAACGGCGTTAATAAACTCATAGCCGGCGCCCGACTCGTTCGGCTCAACGATAATTTTAACGTGACCGTACTGACCCGAACCGCCCGACTGGCGCTTATACTTGGTTTCGTGGTCAACCTTCTTGCGGATGCTCTCTTTATAAGCAACCTGCGGTGCGCCCACGTTTGCCTCTACCTTAAATTCACGGAGAAGACGGTCAACGATTATTTCAAGGTGTAACTCACCCATACCTGCAATAATGGTCTGACCGGTTTCTTCATCGGTATAGCACTTAAAGGTCGGGTCTTCTTCGGCAAGCTTTGCAAGTGCAAGACCCATTTTTTCCTGACCCGCTTTGGTCTTCGGCTCAATAGCAACGCGGATAACCGGCTCGGGGAAGTTCATCGATTCAAGTATGATCGGGTGCTTCTCGTCGCACAGTGTATCACCGGTGGTGGTGTTTTTAAGACCTACGGCAGCGGCAATATCGCCGGCGTAGCAGGTTTCAATATCCTCGCGGTGGTTAGCGTGCATCTGCAGGATACGTCCCATACGCTCTCTGTTCTGCTTAACCGAGTTGTAAACGCCCGAGCCTGCGTCAACAGTACCCGAGTAAACACGGAAGAAGCAAATTTTACCGACGAACGGGTCGGTTGCGATTTTAAACGCAAGAGCGGAGAACGGCTCTGTATCGGATGAGTGCCTGTCCTCTTCCTCGCCGGTCTCGGGGTTGGTACCCTTAATAGCCTCAATGTCGGTCGGAGCCGGCATATAATCAACAATAGCATCAAGGAGCGGCTGAACGCCCTTGTTTCTGTATGAAGTACCGCAGGTAATCGGCACCATATTATTAGCTATTGTGGACTGACGGATTATCTTCTTAATCTGCTCAACAGACGGCTCCTCGCCCTCGAAGTATTTTTCCATCAGTTCTTCATCCTGCTCAACAATATGCTCGATAAGCTCGGTGTGATATTTGTTGGCAAGCTCTACCATATCCTCGGGGATAGGCTCGTGTCTTACGTCCTTTCCGAGGTCATCGTAGTAAATTTCCGCGTCCATGTTAACTAAGTCGATAATTCCCTTAAAGGTGTCCTCAGAGCCGATAGGCAGCTGAATCGGAACACCGTTGCAGTTGAAACGCTCCTTAATCATATCAAGAACGTGGTAGAAATCCGCACCCATAATATCCATCTTGTTGATGTATATCATTCTCGGTACGTGATATTCGTCAGCCTGACGCCAAACGGTTTCAGACTGCGGCTCAACACCGCCCTTTGCGCACAGAACGGTTACAGAGCCGTCAAGCACGCGGAGTGAACGCTGAACTTCAACGGTGAAGTCAACGTGTCCGGGAGTGTCGATAATATTGATACGATGGTCTTTCCAGAAGCAAGTGGTAGCAGCGGAGGTAATTGTAATACCTCTCTCCTGCTCCTGCTCCATCCAGTCCATAGTTGACGCGCCGTCGTGAGTTTCGCCCATCTTACGGTTAATACCGGTGTAGAAAAGGATACGCTCGGTTGTGGTAGTTTTACCGGCGTCAATATGTGCCATTATACCAATATTTCTTGTCATTTCAAGAGATACTTTTCTTGGCATATTAACCTCCAATCCGCATAAAACGGAAACAAAATATCAGTAGATACAAACTACCATCTGTAGTGAGCAAACGCTCTGTTGGCCTCTGCCATCTTGTGAGTATCCTCACGCTTCTTGGCAGCGCCGCCCATGCCGTTAACGGCATCTAAAATCTCGCCCGCGAGACGCTCTTTCATAGTTCTTTCGGAACGGGCGCGGCTGTAAGTTGTCAGCCAGCGCAGACCGAGGGTCTGCTTTCTTTCGGCGCGAACCTCAAAAGGTACCTGGTAGGTAGCACCGCCCTTACGGACAGCCTTAACCTCAAGCTGCGGCATAACATTTTCCATAGCCTGATCAAATACCTCAAGCGGGTCCTTGCCCGTTTTTTCACTGATAATGTCGAAAGCGCCGTATACTATTCGCTGAGCAACGCCCTTCTTACCGTCAAGCATAATGTTGTTGATAAGGCGGGTTACCTTCTTTGAATTGTATACCGGATCCGGCAATACGTCGCGTTTTGCGACAAAGCCTCTTCTTGGCACTTTACTTCCCTCCTTCATAGTAATGAATTCATTGGTACTCGAAGCTTTTCCCCGTGGCACCGAGCAGAGGCGTTATATATTCATATATTATAAACGCCGCCGCTTTTAATATGCAGCAGAGATAATTCACTTAAAAATTACTTCGCACCTGCTTTAGGACGCTTTGCACCGTACTTTGAACGGCTCTGCATTCTCTTTGCAACGCCCTGCGTATCAAGGGTTCCGCGCACGATATGGTAACGCACACCGGGGAGATCCTTAACACGTCCGCCTCTGATAAGAACAACGCTGTGCTCCTGCAGATTGTGTCCTATTCCGGGAATGTAGGCTGAAACCTCAATTCCGTTGGAAAGACGTACTCTCGCGATTTTACGGAGCGCTGAGTTCGGCTTCTTCGGCGTGGAAGTCTTTACGGCTGTGCAAACGCCGCGCTTCTGCGGAGAATCGTTATCGGTCTGGCGGCGTTTCATAGAGTTATAACCCTTTAAAAGAGCCGGAGCCTTTGCCTTTTTCTCAACAGTTTCACGACCGTTGCGAACCAATTGGTTAAACGTTGGCACTGTTACACCTCCCAATATAAAATTTCCGTTGCGGCGCATACTGCCGCATACTAATGAAGAATAACACAAAAATATCGATTTGTCAAGTATTTTGCCGTTTTTTTACACATTTTTCGCAAACGGGCATAAAACCGCGCCGCCCTTTACAAGCGGCGAATTACATTAAAGTATAAAAATCGCATTATTTTATTGACAAATACTTCTTCTGTGAAGTAAAATAAGCTCAAAATATTATTAAACTCAAGGAGATAAAAATTTAAATGAGATTTGAACAAAATTGGAAAGCCCGCGTGCCGGACGGCGAGAATAAAAGCGAATTTTTCCCTGCCGCAGTACCGGGAAACGTCCAACGCGATTACGCCGAATTTAAGGGTATACTTAACGACCTGCAATTTTCCGTAAATGTTAAAAAGCTTGAAGAAACCGAAGGCTTTTTTTGGGAATATAAAACCGATCTCAATTACAGTCTCGGTAAAGGCGAAAGGCTGTTTTTTGTTGCCGAGGGCATAGATTACATATACGATATTTTTCTTGAGGACCGCAAGCTGTTTTCGGGAGAAGGTATGTACACCCCCGTTGAAACAGACATAACCGATATTGCAAAACCGGGCGATACGCTTACGGTGCTTATTCACCCGCACCCCAAAAAGCAATGCGATTTTCCCGGCACAAGGGTTGAGGCAAGCGATAGCTGCAAGCCGCCCGTATGCTACGGGTGGGACTGGAATCCGCGCCTGCTCGTATCGGGCTTTTGGCGGCCCGCGTATCTCGAAACCCGCAGTGATGCAAGTATCGGGAGGGTTGAGGTTAAATATGAACTTAATATTGAAAGGCTCTTTGCAAAGCTGCACTTTGATATTGACTGCAAAGCACCGGTTACAATAACCGTAGCCGACCCGAGTGGAAAGGTCGTTTACAGGGGCAGCGATAAAGAACCCAAGCTTACCGATATAAAGCTTTGGTGGTGCAGCGGTCAGGGCGAGCCGAACCTCTACTCCTATTCCGTTGAAAGCGGCAGCGAGGTTAAAACCGGCAAAATCGGTTTCCGAACGGTAAGCCTTGTAATGAATGTCGGCACGGAAAACGAACCCCTTGATTTCCCGAAAGGTCCTTGCCCCATGCCGGCTACCGTGTGCCTTAACGGAAGAAGAATTTTTGCCAAGGGCTCAAACTATGTAAACCCCGAATTATTCCCCGCAAACACCTCGGCTGAAACCAACGAATTTCTTGTAAAAAGCGCAAAAGAAGCCAATATGAACATACTCCGCATATGGGGCGGCGCGGGTCTTGCCAAGCCCGAACTTTACGACCTGTGCGATGAGCACGGCATTTTGGTATGGCAGGAATTTCCGCTTGCCTGCAATAATTACGAGGGCTCAGAGCACTATTTATCGGTGCTTGAAAAAGAGGCTGCGTCTATTATAAGGGAGCTGCGCGGTCACCCGTGTATAGCCCTTTTCTGCGGAGGAAACGAGCTTTTAAACGGTTGGTCGGGAATGACCGATCAATCCCTGCCGATAAGGCTTTTAAACCTGCTTTGCTACACGCTTTGCAGGGAAATACCCTTTATACTGTCGTCCCCCCGCGGCGGAATGGCGCACGGCGGCTACACCTTCGCGGATGACTGCGGCAAAGAGGTTTTTGAGATATTCCAATCATCAACCGCCACCGCATATACCGAGTTCGGAGTACCCGCCGTTACAGAAACCGCGCGGCTGAAAAAGATTATTCCCGAAAACGAGCTGTTCCCCATAACCGCAACCGACAGCTGGATATGCCACCACGGCTTTGGAGCATGGGGTGATGAACGCTGGCTATGCTTAGATGTTTTGGAAAGCTATTTCGGGAAAATAGGCTCATTGGAGGACGTCGTGACCTATTCTAATTGGCTGCAAACCGAGGGCTACAAGGCTGCCTTTGAAGAAAGCAGAAGACAGTGGCCGCACTGCTCAATGGCAATAAACTGGTGCTTTAACGAACCGTGGATAACCGCCGCCGGCAACTCGATTATCGGGTATCCCAATGTGAAAAAGCCGTCATACTATGCGGTGCAGAACTCATTGCGCCCGACGCTTGCAACGGCAAGAATACCCAAATTCTCATGGCAAAACGGCGAGCTGCTTTCCTTTGAAATATGGTATCATAACGACACCCCCTTAAAAACCGAAGACGCCGTGACCGCAGCAGTAGAAATAGGCGGCGAAAAAACGGAGCTGCTCGAATGGAAAACGGGCGAAATAAACGCTAACAGCTGCAAAATAGGGCCTACGGTAAATTTTGTTTTGCCTGCATGCAGAAAAGCCGAGTATATAAAAATACACCTGATCTCCGAAAGCGGCAGGGCGGATAATTGCTATAAGCTTTTATACCGCTGCAGCGAAAAGGACAACGCCCTGCGGGGACTCAATGAATAATATACGGCTAAACGCAATTGTCAAGCCGATAAAAAACCATCGGGCAGCTTTTTTTCGGGCTGCCCGATGGTTTTGTTTACCGTATAAATTTGCCTGTCGGCGCTATTTTTTCTTATAGCCGTTTCATCCCGCTAAAGCTTGCCGTTGATACTCCCCCCTTAACGGGGGACTTCATAGGTTCATAAGCAATTTTTAGGAGTGTTAAAAAGTTGATTATATCAAGCAATAAAGCTGTACATAAGCGGTAGGTCATACACGGCGGAAAAACGGAAATTTCTTTCGGGTCTGTCTAAAATCTCCGCCGCAATGTCTTCTATTTCTTCGGGCGGTATGTTTTTACTGCTGCAAAATTTTGCGAAATTTTCGGCGTTTTCACTGTCGCAGAATAAATTGCTTACCGACCTTACAACATCCGAATTATGTATTACGTCAATTCCGTACACCGTGTACCGAGCCTCTTCGGTATCTAAAACATCCTGCCGGATTTTATAAATATACCGCATTTTTTCTACATCTCCATTGGAATTTTTCCATATTATAACATATATTTTCGCAAAAATCAAGTGTTTTTTACATATTTCTGTAAAAAATTCTGCAATAATATAATTTGGATGTTCCCAATCACTGAAATATTGTCAAAAAATGCCTTTTATTACATTTCGTATAATCAAAACCACCGGTTCAACCGGTGGTTTGCTCCACCCCTATAAGGGGTGATTACTGGCTTGACCCCTAAAAGGGGTTTTGAAAGTTTAGCACCGCATTACATTCTCCGGCAACCGCTCACGTGCGGTTGCTTTTTTGCCTACTTTCTCTTGTCACCCGTAAACGGGTCGGTAAATTCTTTTATACTAATCTGGTCTGCTGCATAATCTTCTTCTAACTGATTCCTTATGTATTCCGCTATAACTTTTTTTATTTCGACCGACTGTATCTACATAATATCCTCTACACCAAAAACTTCTTGAGCCGTATTTGTATTTTAAATTTGCATGTCGGTCGAAAATCATCAATGTACTTTTCCCCTTGAGATATCCCATGAATTGTGCTATACTTATGTGCGGTGGGATACTCACCAGCATATGTATATGGTCGGGGCATGCTTCTGCTTCTATTATTTCTACTCCCTTTTGATTACATAATTTCCTAAGTATTGCTCCTATATCTTTTTTCAGTTTGCCATATATCTCTTTTCTCCTATACTTTGGAGCAAAAACTATATGGTACTGACACCTATATTTGCTGTGTGCTGTACTTTTTATCTCATTATTTTCTTTCATTTGAAAAACCTCCTGTTTTTTAGTAATGCGGTCGCCAAACCACTACTATTTTACATGAGGTTCTTCTTTTTTAAAAGTCTTTCGGCTCGCATCAAGCTCGCCACATTTTTTGTCGCTCCGCTCTTTTTTCTTCCCTCGGTAGAACCGAGGGATTTTTTCCACGTCTAAAGACACCATTCAAACAGCGGGCGTATAGATAATACTATACGCCCGCCGGTTTTTATATTTCTTTATTGAAATAACAATTTTCGCCTTAAAGCGGCAAGATCGGCGGAATTTATTTTTCCGTCGCCCAAAACGTCAAGACACTCGGATGAAACGTTATTTTCGGAGGGGTTGGCAAAGAATTTTTTAAGGCAAATTAAGTCCAATATATTTACTTCCCTGTCAATGTTAATATCACCCGTCATAAAAATAATAGTAATATCAAATGTTGTTTCAAATTCTTTGTATTTAACTATTAGCGTTTGACGACCAATATTTTTTGAATTGTATCCGCTTATCATATCGTCAGTTAATACTTTTTCCTCAATTTTTCCTGTGTTGTATATTATTTTTAAAATACCACCTTCAATGTTAATTTCTTCATTTAAATAATATAAAATTTGTTTTGGCATTGTTAATATTTCAATTTTTTCGATACTTTCGTTCCCATTATAAGGAATCGCACGTAGCTGTGGGTATGGATATTCAGCGTTTGCATCTTGTTGCCAAGTATCGTTAAAATCAAATCCTTTAAATAATGATGAGATTTTCATTTGCCCGTATGTAAGTGCTGTAGAACCAACCCCGCCTTTTCCATATCCAGATAGATAATAAGAATTCTCTATACTTCCGTGTGATGTAAATGTAATTCCATTTATAATCTGTGAACTCACATAATTGCTGTTATCAATAATTTTACCAACTGAATAGCACCTTTTGACAATTTCGCACGTGCCTGCTATTCCACCAATATATGAACGAGTTGAACATGAAGAAATATCTCCACTATTATATGAGTCAACAATTGTTTGTGAGTATTTATACGTTGTTCCATTTATTGTTACAGATGAGCCGTACTCAGAATTTCCGGCTATACCACCTACATATGCTTTTTTATTGTCATTTTTGTTGCTTGGAGAACCCGCCGGTGTTTCCCCGTTAATATTTCCTGCATTGTAACATGAATAAATTTTCCCATTTGTGTTAACTCCAACTATTCCACCTGCGCATGTCATCGCACTAGCATAATAATCTGTCGAATAGCCTGTTATTCCAGCTTTATTATAACAGTTTTCAAATGAATTTATACTGTCATCATATTTTTTGAATGATTTTTACCAGCAATTCCTCCTACTTCTACAAAACTATTTCCTTCTGCTTTAATCGAAGTATTATTTCCACAATCAAGAAGTTCGCCATTGTTTTCTCCAACAATTCCCCCTGCGCGTGTGCTATGATAAAGGTCTCCAACTTTAATATTCCCAGACGTATAACAGTTTGAAATTTTACCAGTGTTTACACTTGCAAGAACACCTGTAATATTTGAAACATTTTCTATACTAATATCAACTTCAAATATCTTTAAATTTTTTATTTCACCACTTATTTCAGAAAACAAACCAACACAAACTCTTGAAGAACCACTTGGTTGAGAATTGATATATATACGTAAGCCTTTAATTATATGATCTCCACCATCGAATATTCCGGAAAAACTATCTCTTTCATAAATGTTATTGCTACCTATAGGATTCCAACCTCGCCCCTCAAAATCCCAGTCACCACCTAACTCTGTGGCTTTAGATAAATCTATATCATTCATGAGTTTATAATTTGCATTTAAATCATTTCTAATATTATACAGATCCTCAATTCTATATATTGGAATAAATTCGTCACTCGAATCTTCAACTTCCAAAGCAGAAATATGTGTATACCCCAAAACGATAATCAAAAACATAGAGAGAAAACTAATAATACTCTTCTTCAAGCTTAATACCCCCAGCTAAATTCAATTTTCTCAATAAACTTAAATAGCATTTACAAGTCAATACTTGATATTTTTTCAGTGCGAATTATTTGCTACAAAGCAAAAAATCGTAATTCACGCTTCCTGTCGTCTTCATCAACACAATTACTTATTCCTTTTCGCATAACTGCAATAACATCCTTGTGCATATTTTCCTCAATCCACAATTCAGAATCTCCGGCAAGCATATCAATGCCGTGAAGACTTTTATCTGTTTCAAGTATACCTGCAACCTTGCAAGGTCCGCTATAATAATCATCGTTATATATACCGGAACGAATAAGAACATTATCGGGTTCTCCGATTTGTCCGCAAACAATCAAAATCATTCCACCGTAAATACAACAAGTTCCGCCGATTTTAAATAACGGTGCATTTGCCGCCGTCTTTTTCTTGTTACCGTGATTACCCTCATATCCGTACCCATAACAACTACTGTCATTCGATGGATATGCCTCGGTTTCCATAATAACCATTTTGTAAACCTCGCCGTTCGGCATTTTCCTGCATAAAAGCTTGCCCAAAAGCTTTTGGGCAACCGTTTCTGAATCCTTTTCAAAAAAACTTCTGTCAATCATTTTTTATCACCCCACTTATATCAAAAAGTGTACTTTTTGACATAAGTCCAAATTTAAAAAAGTATTTTGTATTTTTATGTAAAAAGTATAATTATGGAAAAATAAGTCTTGAAATTAGGGCATTTGTATGATAAAATCATCATATAAAACAGGAGTTCAAAAAGTACACCTTTTGAACTCCTGTTTTTCTCTATTATAATCTTTAATTCCCGTCGGCACGCGGCTTTGCTTAAGCGGTCTTTCTTCGTTTTGATCCATACTTGACACACGCACATATCCGTATTCTGTCATAAAAAATCACCATCCCGCTTTAATAATACAGGATGGTGAACTTTTTTAAATTTCGGCTTAAATTATTCCTTTGCCGATTCGATTATTTTTTGCGCGAGGGACGCGGGAACTTCTTCATAGCGTGTGGGGGTAAGAGTAAACACGGCAGTGCCCTGGGTTATTGAGCGCATTGCGGTGGAGAAATCGGACATTTCAGCCATAGGCACTTCGCCTATTATTTCCTGCATTTTGTTTTCCGCCGGGTTCATACCTATAATGCGCCCGCGCCGCTTGTTTATATCGCCTATAACGTCGCCGAGCATTTCATCGGGCACTAAGACTTTCAGCGTGCCTATAGGCTCAAGCAGAACGGGAGATGCCTGCGGTATTCCCTCTTTAAATGCTACTGCCGCCGCCATTTTAAAGGACATTTCCGAGGAGTCCACCGGGTGATACGAGCCGTCCACCAGCGTTGCCTTTATGCCAACCATGGGGTAGCCCGCCAAAACGCCCTTTGCGGTGCAATCGCGCAGTCCCTTTTCAACCGCGGGGAAGAAGTTTTTCGGTACGGCGCCGCCGAATACTTTCTCTTCAAACACAAGCTCATCCGAATCGCAGGGCTCAAACTCAATCCATACATCACCGAACTGACCGTGGCCGCCCGACTGCTTTTTGTGCCGCCCCTGTACCTTTACAGGCTTTCTTATAGTCTCGCGGTAGGCAATTTTCGGCTTTTTAAGCTCTACCTCCGCGCCGAATTTGGATTTTAAGCGGGAAACTATAACGTCGATATGCTGCTCGCCGAGGGCGGAGAGTATCTGCTCGTGGGTCTCGTTATCGGTATATACCTTAATGGTGGGGTCTTCTTCGCAAAGGCGGCTGAACGCCTGGGTGATCTTTTCTTCATCGCCCTTTGCCTTGGGGTAAACCGCCACCGAGATAGTCGGCGCGGGGAAATCCACCGCCGCCGCGGCAAGCTTGCCCGAGGCGGAAAGGGTGTCCCCCGTGAGCACATTGCCGAGCTTTGAAACCGAGCCTATATCGCCCGCGATTATTTCGCCTGCGTCCTCTTGCTTGCCGCCCTTAAGCCACATTATTTTGGAAAGCCGCTCTTCGCCGCCCGTGCGGTTGTTTATAAGGCGGGTATCGTTTTTGATTTTACCCGAAAGCACGCGGAAATAGGAAAGCTTACCCACAAACGGGTCGGCAATGGTCTTGAAAACGAAAAGCGCGTTTTCGCCGTTTTCGTCAAAGCTCTTTTCCTCGCCGTTTTCAAGCCGACAAACCGCGTCCGCCGCGGACGGCAGAATTTTAAGAAGAATATCCGTCATAAGCGGAACTGCCGCGCCCGTTTGCTGAACGCCCGCGAAAACAGGGCATATTTCGCCCGCGGCAACGCCTTTTTTAAGCCCCGCAATTATTTCTTCGGGCGTAAACTCTTCGCCGCCGAAGTATTTTTCCATAAGCGCGTCGTCTGCCGTAGCAATCGCCTCTAAAAGCATACTGCGCATTTCGTCCGCCTCGTTACTTACGGGCAGGCGCATTTCTTTAAGCTCCAAGCCGTCGCAGGCGTAGGCTTTATTGGTTATAAGGTCGATATATGATTTAACCTCGTCGTTTTCAATATACGGAATTACCACCGGGCAGATAACCGCGCCGTAATTCGCCACAAGCGAGGATATTACACGGTAAAAATGCGCGTGGGTGGAATCAAGCTTGCCCACAAAGAAAGCAACCGCTTTTTTAAGCGCGCGCGCCTTTTGAAAGCTCTGCTTTGCGCCCGTTGTAAGCCCCGATTTACCCGAAACCGCTATAACCGCGCTGTCTGCCGCGGCAAGCGCCTCGCTTACTCCGCCCGCAAAATCGAAAAGACCCGGTGCGTCTATTATATTAAGCTTATGCCCGCCAAGCTCCAAAGCATAAACAGAGGTCGAAACCGAAGTTTTGCGTTTTTTCTCCTCGGGGTCAAAATCCATAACGGTGGTACTGTCCGCAATCTTACCTATGCGCTCGGTTGCCTTTCCGTAGCACAGAACAGCGTCTGCAAGGGTGGTTTTGCCCGAGCCGCCGTGACCCAACAGGGCTACGTTATGTATTGATTGCTGAGAATACTGTTTCAATATAATGCACTCCTTTGAAAAACCGACAAAGCCGATTTATGTTATAGAATGATTATAACACACTTCGTTAGCAAATACAACCAATATTTATACATAAGGTGAAATAAATTTATAGAAATGTCATAATGGGGTATTTTTTGTAATATTTTTGTCTAAAAAGTAAAAAAAGTTTAAAGTATGTTTTCATTATAGTGTGCTCTTTCGCCGCCGATAAATTTCGGGCGTACCCTTGCCGCCAGCACGCGCGCGCTGCCTATACTGTCGTTTTTAAGCCTTACGGGAACAGCGACCCTTTTTAAGTGCATACCTATAAGGGTAAAACCTATATCAAGCCCTGCGTCGGCTTTTATTTCTTCAACCGCCACGGGGTCTGTAAACGCGTCGTATGCCGCCGTTGCAAACGAACCGCCCGCTTTCGGAAAAGGCACAACGTTCACAATTTCGGAATACGGCACGGCTTTGCGCTCGCATATTAAAGCGCGATTTAAATGCTCGCAGCACTGCGCCGCAACAAACACTCCCTTTTCATTTGCGGCGGTGTAAATGCCATCAAAAACCGCCTTTGCGGTATCGGGGGATGACTCCGTGCCGATCTTCGCGCCCAAAATCTCACTTGTGGAGCAGCCTACAACAAGCATCTGCCCCGCCTTTAAATTTGCAATTTCTATTATTTCCGCTGCGGCGCTGTACGCCTGTTTTTTAATATCCATTATTATCACCGCTATTATTATACCGCATTTTAACGAAAAAGTAAATCAGTGAGAGTTTTTCATTATTTCATAAAGATTTATTACCCTTTTGCCGCCGTCCTCGGCAAGTCTTTTGAAATCCGCTGCTCCTCCGCCCGGATGCTCAACATAGGTCACCACGGTATCTGCATAACCTAACATAATGCGATTACGCTTTGCTATTGCAAAACGCAGCGGCGTTTTTGTAAGCTCTTCGGGAAAAATTGTTTCCGAGGGGCTGAAAGCCTTTATATCCTTTTTCCGCCTTTGCAAATAAGCCAAAACAACCTTATATTTTATAAACGGATATTCTGTTTTCAGTTCCTGCAGCGTATCGTATACCATCCAATCAAAGCTGCCCTCGTTGCCGATATAAAACGTATCCGCCCCGTCTTTTTCTATAAGCTCCTTTAAAAGCAGATTAACCCACGGTCTTGCCGCGCTCGGCGTGTTACGATGCCCGAAAAATGTTACGGTCATAAATTTTCTCCTGTGTCCTATGTGTAGGACATTATTCTTCAAATTTAAGTATACACTAAAAATGTCTAAAATCAAGACATTAAGGTGAAAAAATGAAAAGAATAATTGATACGGAAAATGTTAATATAATAGGTTCGCAAATCAAAGCCGCCAGAGAAAAAGCCGGAATGACACAAAAACAGCTCTCCGAAAAATTAGAATTAGAGGCGGTATATACCTGCCGCGGTTCAATTTCGAGAATTGAAAACGGCAAGCGCGCAATAACCGATATTGAAATAGACGCAATTTCAAAAATTCTTAATGTATCGCTTGATTTTCTGTTCGGCAGAGAATAACGGTTTTTTGGGGAGTATTTATATGGCAAAAAGTCTTTTTTTGATTAAAGGGAACATTTGCGGAGAGCGTGTCAGGCTCGGAAGAGCCCTGCAAAAGCCCCCTATGACGCAGGATGATTTAGCGCGGAAAATACAGTTTATGGGCATGGATATGACTCCGCTGATTATTTCGCGTATAGAGAAAAATCAGCGACATGTATGTGATGCGGAGCTCAGAATACTTGCCAAAGCACTCGGAGTTTCTATGGATTGGCTATGCGGAGACAGTAATGAAATTAAGTGAGGTTATATTATGGCTATTAAAAGCTTATCGATAAGAATTGATGAAAAAATGCTTGACAAGCTCCATGTTTTTGCCGATTATGAGGGCAGAAGTGCCAACAGCGAAATTCTGATTTTAATACGTGGCGCAATAGATGAATTTGAAAAAACTCACGGGGAGATTAAATTATAGTTTAAACACCCCCTCGCTCTCAATCAGCAATCCACACACTGACGGTGTAATTTTTTTTGCAAAACAAAGGCTCCCTTCTTTTCGGTGCAAACCGAAATAGAGGGGAGCTGTCACTTTAGTGACTGAGGGGTATTCTTTTTTAAAGTAATACTTCAAAATCCGTTAATTCCGAATTACGCATTCCGAATACAGAATTAAAAAAGGAATCAGTTCAGCCCGAAGCTTACCGACAGCGCCTTATCAACAAGCCCCATTGAGCCGTTATCAAGGCAGCCCATTTTTTCTTTAAGCCGCTGTTTATCAATGGTTCTTACCTGCTCGAGCAGCACTATGGAATCCTTTGCAAGCCCGCAGCCGTCGGCGTTTACGGAAATATGCGTAGGAAGATTTGTCTTATCGCGCTGGCTGGTTATGGCGGCAGCGATAACCGTAGGGCTGTATTTATTCCCCACATCGTTCTGTATTATAAGTACAGGGCGCACGCCGCCTTGCTCGGAACCCACAACAGGGCTTAGATCGGCATAGTATATTTCTCCCCGCTTTATATTCATTTTTATTTCACACTCCGCTTAAATAATGGTACTTATATTTTTACCTGTATTTACAGAATTTAATCAAACAAAATTTATTTGTCCGATAATATTTTATGTTTTTTCAATGCGGAGTGTTACACCGTGTAAGAGCGGCGCGCAGTGGCAAAGAATTAAAAAAATTGAATTTAAGCCTGCTTTTGCGGAATACTACGCAATGGTGGGTGATAACGTGAAAAAAAGCGCTGAAAAGCGCAGTGCCGCCGCGACCGACGATTACAGCGGCGCGCTGCCGAGCGAACTGCTTGAAGAAAACATAAAATTTTTTAAAAATATATTTAAAAAGGACTCGGTACTGCGGCTTAAAAGAGTTGCCGTGCGGGGAAATTACAGCTACGACTGCGCCCTTTTTTATATGGACGGAATGGTAAATTCCGAGCTTGTGAACGAATCTATTGTTAAACCGCTGCTGTTAGTTCAAACCGAGCGGAGCGAAAAAAGCTTTGCTGATTATATTGAAAATCAGGTGCTTTTCGCCTCGGAAACAAAGGGCACGCAAAATGTTGCCGATATGCTGCGCGCCGTGCTTTACGGAGATACGCTGCTGTTAATTGACGGCTGCTTTACCGCAATAACCGTAAACACCAAGGGCTGGCGCACAAGAGGAATAAGCGAGCCCGATGACGAACGGATATTGCAAGGCCCGCGCGAGGGCTTTGACGAGGCGGCGCTGCTTAATGTGGCAATGCTGCGCCGCAAGCTTTTAACACCCGACCTCTGCACCGAAACGGTGCGAATAGGCAGGCGCAGCGATACCATAGTTTTTATATGCTACCTTGATTCCTTAGCGGACGGCGATATGGTGGCGGAGCTTAAGCGCCGCCTTTCAAAAATAAATATTGACGGAATACTTGATACAAACTACATTGCCGAGCTTATACGGGATAAGCCGTGCTCGCTCTTTAAAACCTCGGGCACTACCGAGCGCCCCGACATTGTGGCGGCGCGTCTGCTTGAGGGCAGAATTGCACTTATAGCCGACGGCACGCCCGTGGTGCTTACCTTTCCCTACCTGTTTTCGGAAAATTTTCAGTCGGACGAGGACTATTACCTTAATTATGCCGTTGCATCCGTCGGGCGGATACTCCGATATATATGTTTCTTTCTTTCGGTAAGTATTCCCGCGGTATTTATAGCGGCAGCCACCTACCACAAGGAGCTGCTGCCCACATCACTTGCGCTTACGGTAACGCAGCTGCGCGGCGGCGTGCCGTTCCCTGCATTTGCGGAGTGTATACTGCTTATATTCGTATTTGAAATTCTTAAAGAAACCGGGGTAAGAATGCCGCAAAGCTTAGGTCACGCTTTGAGCATTGTGGGCGGGCTTGTGGTAGGCCAGGCGGCGGTTGAGGCGCGAATTATAAGCGCGCCCATGCTTATAATAGTAGCCCTTTCGGGAATTTCGGGGCTTATGATACCGCGGCTTAAAGGAGCGGTTTTTTATTTCAGAATAATATTTGTTTGTCTGTCGGCGCTTTTCGGGCTTTACGGCTATATTGCGGGATTTACGCTTATGCTTATTCATATTTTGCAGCTTTCCTCCCTCGGTGTAAGCTCCACGCAGTCGCTCAACATTGCCGACGGCAGATCCCTTAAGGACACGTTTTGGCGCGCCCCCTGGAAAAATATGCGCACCCGCCCGATTTTTTGCCGTAATTCAGTAAGACTGGAGAACAAAAAGGTTGATTAAAAGGCTTTGTTTGATTTTTACCGTATTATCGCTTACCCTTACGCTTACCGCCTGCCGCAGCGCGGGAGAAAGCATTAAAAACGACCGCCGTTTTATGGTTTCGGCATTGGGCTTTGAAAGCGACGGTTTTTTAATTAAAGTGACAAGCGAACTGATAATAATAAATTCCGAAGACCCCGACACCCCGCCGCAGCCCAAAACCCTTTCGGCTAAAAGCTCCACCATAGGCGGCGCGCTTGAAGATATTTCCGCCCGCCTTTCAAGACCTATGCTGCTTGAGCACTGCGGAATAATAGCCATTGGGGACAACACGGACGAAAAGCTCTTTTCCGAAATATGCGATTATTGTTTCGGCGAAAACCGCATAACCATTTCCGCTTATATGATATCGACCCCCGACCCCGAGCAGCTTTTAAGCGGCGAGCCCGAGTCCTCCGCCGCCGTGGGGTATGATATTATGAGCATTATAGAGCAGCAAAACGCAGCAATGGGAAAAAGCACAAACAGCCGCTTTTTTGAGGTTGAATCGGCGCGGGAAAACGGGAAAAACAAGTTTTTTCTGCCGCGATTTATAAAAACCGAGGACGGCGCTTCTTTGAGCGGCACGGCGGTTTTTGAAAACGATAGGCTCAAAGAGCTTATAAGCCGCGAAAAAACGGGCTCGCATAATTTCAGCAAGCCCTGAGGGAGATACTACAAATGATAAACCGAGCCGATTATACAAAGCATTACGCCTGTCTTGCGGCGATATTCATAATAGGCGACGCGGTAATTACCCTGCCCGACGCATATTACGGCGGGGCGGTTCTGCCGGGCTTTCTTATTGCCTCTTGTTTTTCCGTGGCAATTTATTTTTTATCCTTAATTATTTGCCGAAGCCTTTCGGGCAGCGGGGTTTTCAAAAGGCTGTTTTTAACGCTTTTTCTTTTGGCGGCGGCGGTTTACGCGCTTTATAACGCCGCGCGGTGTCTGCTTGATTTTTTAAGCTTTGCCGATAAGGTTCTCCTGCCGGGCGGCGGGCATTTTGCGGTGGCTTTTATTTTCATTTTCACCGCCGCAGTGCTTTCGGTTAAAAAAAACGACGTGATATTAAAGCTTTCGCTTATAACCGCGCCGTTTTTCGTTATAGCCGTTATTATTTTCTTTTTGCTCACGGCAAAGGACTTTGAAACCGAAAATATAATGCTTAATTCCATGCCCGCATTTAAGGAGCTTCGGGACGGAACAATGCCCTATATTTTTAAAACCGCCCTGCCCGCCGTGCTGCTGCCGCCGTATTTTATTCTTTTAAACAAAACACAGCCCCGCAAAGGCGCGGGGCTGTGGGGGCTGATTTCGGGGCTTGTTATAACTGCGCTGATACTGTGCGACAGCGTTTTGCTTTTCGGGGCGCGAATGTCCGCCCGCCTGCCGTTTCCGCTGGCAAGCGCCGTAAGCACCGTTACGGTAGGTCCGCTTTTCACCCGAATGGACGGAATTGTTTACTGCCTTTTCTTTATGTCGGCTCTTATAAAAACCGCATTTTGCGCAAAGCTGTGCTTTGAAGCCTTGAAGAAAATTAAATCAGGCTCATAACAAAGCCGAACGAGATATGCTTTTCGTCAAGTCGGTACTTTTTATCAAGTTCAGGCCCGCACGAGGCAGAGCCTATGCCCGAAACCTTGTAATCGATTCTTATATGCGTGGCGTCGGGCTCGCCTATTTCATCGGTATGCTCAGCCGCCGTCAGCTGCTCTGTGCTGTGTGATAAAACGCATATTTCCATTTTATCCTCTGCCTCAAAGCGCAGCTTATCAGCTACCTCAAGCCATTTGCAATCGGTATGGTTGCCGTGCTCCTGCGGACGGACGTAATTCACATACTCGCTGCCTGCGTCCGATGAATGAACGGCTACTACGCCGTGGTGGGTCATATCGCGGTAGCTTTCAAGCGGACCGTTTCCGAAATATTTAAACCTACCGTCGGTCAGCGGCAAAGCCAATTCAAAGCCCAAGCGCGGCAGCCAGATAACATTTTCGCGAATATCGCCGCAAAGCTGTGTTTTTACGCTGCCGTCGGCGAAAAATTCGTAATTCAGCGTGTACTTAAAGAAGGGCAAGCGCGAAATGCCCGCAGACGACATATTAAACGACGCCTTATTCCCCTGAACCGCAGAAGAATATACCTTATTGAACACGCAGTCGAAATTCTCGCCCTGCCAGATATTCGTTCTGTCCCAGTACACCTTAATATTTCGGTCGTTATCGGTAACGGCGCGGAAATAGGAAAGCCTCATAGGCTCTTTTAAAAGCTCCTCGCCGTTTCTTACAATGCTTTCAAAAAATCCCGTCTGCTTTGAAAGTACATAGCGGAAGCTTTCGCCCTCTGCCGTAATTTCAAATTCCGTTTCGGTAACGCCGAGCGGCTCGGCTGTAATTTCCGCCGCTGTTTTTTCGGTAGGAATTTCTTCCTGCAATCTGCCTACCTCATTGCCTTCAAGGTCGGTCATTTTAACGGTTATAAAGCAGCCCTCGCGGCTTTTTTCGGGCAGCGATACCGTGGGTGCAAGCACAAAGGTCTCGCCCGGGCGTGTATTCAGCCTTACAATTTTCTTTTCAAGGCTTTCTTCGTCCGCCGTTATTTCGTATTCAAAGGAATATCCGTCAAACGAGGTGAAATCAAAGCAGTTTTTAAGCTGCAGCGCTCCGTTTTCCCATTTAATGCGGAAAGGCGCGTATGTGTTTTTAATTTCAAGCGTTCCCGCCTTAAAGCTGCGGTCGGCAAATACCATACCGTCGCAGCAGAAATTGCCGTCGTGCGTGAGCTCGCCCGCAAAATCGCCGCCGTATTTCTGAACGCCGTTTTCTATGAAGACGTGATCCGCCCATTCCCAAACGCAGCCGCCTATCAGGTTTTTGCGCTTGTAAATTTCTTCCCAGTAATCCCATATCCCGCCGGGGCCGTTGCCCATTGCGTGGGCATATTCGCACATAAATATCGGCTGGTTTATTTTTTCATCCTTTGCAAAGCCCGAAAGCATTTCCACACTCGGGTACATCCAGGAGAAAATATCGGTATTATCGGGCGTGCCCTTGCGCGATGCGTCCTCGCAGTGTGCAAGGCGCATACCGTCGCGGCTCTTTAGCCATTCTATCATATCATGCTGATTTTTCCCAAAGCCGCTCTCGTTGCCGGTAGACCAGATAATTATACTCGTGTGTATTTTATCGCGCTCGTAAGCGCGCTCCATACGCTCCAAAAATTCCTTATGCCACATATCGCCGGCACATGGCCATATTGTATCGTCCACATCATAGCCGTAACCCACATCGGCATACCTGCGCAAAAAGCCGTGCGTTTCAATATCCGTTTCAAGAATAACATAAAGCCCTAACTCATCGCAGTAATCAAGAAATTCGGGCGACGGCGGATAGTGCGAGGTTCTTACACAGTTAATATTAAGCCGTTTCATCAGCTTTAAATCGCGCAGAATATCCGCGCTGCTCATGGTCCAGCCCTTTTCGGAGTCGGTATCATGGTGGTTTACGCCCTTAAGCTTAACGGGAGTTCCGTTTATAAGCAGCTCGTTTTCACCCGATATTGCAATGGTTCTGAAGCCTACGCGGCGGGTTATTGTTTCGCCCTCGGTGTAAAGCTTTACGGTGTAAAGCTCGGGTGTTTCGGCGGTCCAGAGCCTCGGCTCGGGCACGCTGAATACAACCTTACCGTTTAATGAATTTTGTCTTTCAAGCAGCTGCTCGCCGTCGTAAAGCTCGGCGGAGTATTCCGCGTCGGATATACATATAACGCTGCTATCCTGTGCCTTTATATCAATATCAAAAAGGTGGCCGTGCGGACGGGAAAGAATGTAAACATCCCTGAAAATTCCGTTATAACGGAATGCGTCCTGATCCTCAAGATAGCTGCCGCAGCACCATTTACGCACATTTACCCTAACGGTGTTTGTACCCGAGCTTACAAATTCGGTAATGTCAAACTCGCTCATAAGGCGGCTACCCTCGGTAAAGCCTACGTACTTACCGTTTATATAAACCTCGGCAACTGATGAAACGCCCTCAAAAACCAAGTATGTATCAAGGCTGCCGTCGGTCAGCTCAAAGCTGCGCTCATAAACGCCCATAGGGTTAATATCCGGCACATATGGCGGGTCGCAGGGGAAAGGATAATTTATATTGGAATAATTCGGGTTCTCATAGCCCTTTGTCTGCCAACAGGCGGGAACCTCAATATTTTCCCATTCCTCTATGTTTCCGGCTTTATCGCCGTTTTCAAAAAACGCAAAGCGCCACTCACCGTTAAGAGTGCGATAAATGCCCTCGCCCTCGGGAATATACCAGCTGCGGGCTTTAAGCCTGTTTTCACTGGTTTTTTGCGGATTCTCATAAATGCGCATAACACACCTCGTAGGTAAAAATTAACATATCTAATATAAGTCAAAAGCTATGTTTTGTCAATCATTTTTTATGTGAACATCAAGCTGATTGTAGGGTATTGATATTCCGTTTTTATCAAACGCCAAACGCATTTCCTCGCGCAGCTTAAAAGAAAGCGGAAGATAATCGGATGTTTTGCACCACACCTGCGCCGTGAAATCAACCGAGCTTGCGGCGTATTCCGTAATTCCCACAAAGGGCGCGGGGTCGCAGGAAACGGCGGGGTTTGCAAGCACTGTGTCGATAATAACGCGCTTTACCGTTTCGGTATCGTTATCGTAGCTTACCGAGAAGGTAAGGTCAAGGCGGCGCGTTTCCTCGCTTGAATAATCCACAACCTGACTGTTCACAACAATGCTGTTGGGTATTACAACGTGGCGGTTATCAAGCGTTTTAAGCACGGTGTGCATCATATCTATCTGCACAACGTTGCCGCTCTCGCCGTTTATGCAAACGTAATCGCCCGTTTGAAAGCGGCGGGTGAGCAAAAGAATTATTCCGCCCGCTATGCTGCTTAGCGAATCCTTTAACGCCAGCGCCACCGCAACCGCCGCAGCGGAAAGCGCCGCCAAAAGCCCTGCGGTGGAAATTCCCAAAGTGCTCAGCGCCGAGAGAATAATTATAATATGCAGCGTTATATTTACCGCTTTTTCAAGAAATTTTTCAAGCGAAATATCAATGTTTATTTTTTTAAGGGATTTCTTCATCAGCTTTATTAAAAAAAGCGTTAGATAATGCCCCGCAGCCAATATGATTACCGCCTTTAAAACGGTAATGCCCATAGAAATAAGCTTATCGGCAGAAAAATCAAGCTTCATTTTTCAAGCTCCTTTAAATCGGCGTTTATTTGCGCTTTAAGCTCCGAAACGGACGAAAACTTAACCTCGCCCCTTACAAACCTGCGGGGAGAAACCGTAACGGTATCGCCGTAAATATCGCCCGAAAAGTCCTTAATAAACGTCTCGCTTATAATGTAATCAGTTTTAAAGGTGGGGCGCACGCCTATATCGGTAATGCCGTCGTACTCGCACCCGTCCACCGTCACACGGGATACATACACCCCGAGCTTGGGCGGTAAAAGACATTGCGGGTAGCGCTGATTAACCGTGGGAAAGCCGAGCGTTCTGCCGCGTTTATCGCCGCTGACGACCTCGGCGGTATATGAAAAGGGTTTATACAGCAATCGGTTAGCCTTTTCGGTTTCGCCGTTTTGCAAAAAGCGCCTTATTTCGGTGGATGATACGGTTTCGCCGTTTTCGGTTACGGGCTCGCTGCATTTAAGTGATATGCCGCGCGCTTTGCAAAAGTCTTCAAGCAAATTTTTATCCCCTGCGGCATTTTTGCCGAAACGGTAGTTAAAGCCGCAGGAAATTAAGTCGGGTGAAAATTTATCGGCTAAAAGCTTTAAAAAATCCTCGGGAGGCAATGTGCGCACCTTTTCAAAATCAAGGGCGAAAATTTCGTCAATACCGAGGTTTCTAAGCGCGGTCTCCTTATCCTGCGGAAGCATAAGCGCCAGCGGTTTGCCGGTTATGAGCGCTTTCGGCGGCATCGGGAAGATAACCGCGATTTTTTTGCAGTCGTCGGGCAGCCTTAAAACCTCGCGGTGACCCTTGTGCAGCCCGTCAAACGTACCCAAAGCCAATGCGGTCTTCATCTTTTCATTTCCTCCGGGTAATTTATAATGCATTTAATGGCAAGCTGCTCCTTTTCGTTTTCGGCAGCGCCTATTCCCAAAAACAGCCCGCCGAATTTCACTCTGAAAAGCTCGTTTTCATTAGCGTCCGTAAGCCGCAATCTGTCAAACGCGAGCTTGCCGCCGTTGCAAAAGCGCACCGCCTGCTTTTCGGTAACGTTTACCGCGCGCAGGTAAGCCACAGCTTTTTCCTCGCTTGCAATATGCCGCGAAATATTTTCTTCCGAAATATTATCAAGCGCTGTGCAATCCGAAATATTAAAGCCGCCCGCATATGTGCGGCGCAGTGCCGAAAGGCATGCCCCGCAGCCTAAATATTTGCCTATATCGCGCGCTAACGACCTGATATACGTTCCCTTTGAAACGTGCACGTCTATTTTAAAGGTATCGTTCGCCATATCAGCGGGCTGCGATATTTCAAAAATCTCAACTTCCCTTTCGGGTATTTCGGGCATATCCCCCCGCCGTGCTAAGCGGTACATCGGCACGCCGTCCTTTTTTAAGGCGCTGTAAGCAGGCGGGCGCTGCTTTATTTTGCCCGTAAAGTGCAAAAGCGCGTCTTCAAGCTCTTTTTCGGTTATATTAACCGCGCTTTGCGATAAAATATTGCCCGTTATATCATCGGTATCGGTAACGATGCCGAGCTTTATTTCGGCGGTGTAGCGTTTATCGGCGTCAAGCAGCAAGCCCGAAAGAGCCGTTGCTCTGCCCAGCAAAACGGGCAGAACGCCCGTTGCCATGGGGTCAAGCGTGCCCGTGTGCCCCACGCGCTTTTCATGCGCCGCTCTTTTTACCCGCGCAACCGCGCCGAACGAGGTAATGCCGCCGGGTTTATCGAGTAATATCAGCCCCTGCATTGCATTCCTCCATAGTTTCCTCAACCGCTTTAAGCACCGCTGCTTTAACCTCGCTTAAAGTGCCGTTTACGGTAGCGCCCGCAGCGCCCTTATGCCCGCCGCCGCCGAGCTTTCTGCAAATTGCCGACGCGTCAAGCGGCGGATATGTGCGAAGAGATACCTTAAACTCCGCGTCGTCGGTCTGCTTTACGGTAATTCCGGCAATAACACCCTCAACGCTGCGTGAAATAACGGCAATGCCCTCAAGCTCTGTTCCGCTGCAGCCTGTTTTTTCCTGCATTTCGGCAGTAACAGGCAAAAGTATGCACTTCCCGCCGAAATGAAATTCCGAGGCGTCAAGCACCATTCTTTCAAGCTCTAACAGCTTGCGCGATTTCGTATCGAACATAATGCGGTTAATTTCGGGCGCGCCGATATTATACTCGTAAAGCTGCGCCGTTATCATATGAGTTTTGGCGGTAACATTTGAGTATTTAAAGCAGCCCGTATCGGTTGCAATACCCGTGTAAAGCGCCTTTGCGGTAACGTCGTTAATGTTTACCTTCATAATGCCGAGCAGCTCGTACATACTCTCGGCTGTAGCTGCGGCGTCTGCGTCCAAAAACAAATTCCTTGCAAACCGCACGTTGGAAATATGGTGGTCTATATTAAGGTCCACTATATCCCCAAATTCCTCTTCAAGCCCGCCGAGCAGACGTTTATCCGCCACGTCAACCGCCACAACGGTTGCGTCATCGCGGGAAACATGGTCGGTCTGCCTTGCAAAATAGTTATACTTTTCGGGTATAACATCGGGGCAGATAACGCACGCCGCCTTGCCTATTTCTTTAAGCGCATAGTAAAGCGCATAAGCAGAGCCGAGCGTGTCCCCGTCGGGCGAGGCATGGGTCAGAATAATATAATTATCGTGCTTTTGAAGATATTTTGCGGTCTGCCTGAGGGTAAGCTCGCGGCAGCCGTTTTCCTGTTTATTTTTCTTCATTTTTATTTTCCCCGTTCAAGGACTCAATAATTCGTGAAATATTGGCGCTCTGCTCAATAGAGTCATCCGCCACAAAGCGCAGCTCGGGCACTTTTCTGAGCGTTAGACGCGCGCCCAACTCGCGGCGGAGAAAACCCGCCGCGCCCTTAAGCGCCTTTACCGAGCTTACGGTTTTTTCGTAGCCCTCTATCGCGCTGACATAAACCGTAGCGTAGGAAAGATCGCCCGAAACGTCAACCTTTACAATGCTTAAAAGCCGGCTCACCCTCGGGTCTTTCATATTCCGCAAAAGCTCGGATAACGCAAGCTTTATGTCAGACGTTATACGGTCAATTCTGTAACCGGCCATCAGTCTCTGTACTCCTCCATAATAAAGGCTTCAAAAACATCGCCCTCTTTAATATCCGCAAACTTCTCAAGCCCTATACCGCACTCGTAGCCCTGGGCTACTTCCTTTACGTCGTCCTTAAAGCGGCGCAGTGACGCTATCTTATCCTCGCAAATAACAATACCGTCGCGAACAACGCGTATCTGGCAGGCGCGTGTAACCTTGCCGTTTGTAATGTAGCAGCCTGCAACCGTGCCGACGTTGGAAATCTTGTAAACATTGCGTACCTCGGCTGTTCCGAGCTGATTTTCGCGGAATTTCGGCGCTAACATACCCTTCATTGCCGCCTTTATTTCTTCAATGCAATCGTAAATTACGCGGTACATACGCATATCAACGCCGTCGCGCTCCGCCGCCGTTTTCGCAACGCCGTCGGGACGGACGTTAAAGCCTACTATAATAGCACCCGAGGTTTGCGCTAACATAACGTCGGACTCGTTTATAGCGCCCACGCCGCCGTGTATAACGCGAACCTTTACCTCGTCGTTCGAGAGCTTTTCAAGACTGTCGCGAACCGCCTCAACGCTGCCCTGAACGTCAGCCTTAACAATAATATTAAGCTCTTTCAAATCGCCCTCGCTCAATTGGTCGAAGAGGTTATCAAGCGTTACGTGCTGTTTTGCGTTGAACAGTTCTTCCTTAGCCTTCTGCTTTCTCTGCTCAACAAGCTCGCGCGCCAGTCTTTCGTCGGTTACCGCGTCGAAAACATCGCCCGCGTTAGGCGTTTCGGCAAGACCGGTAATCTCAACCGGCACGGACGGACCTGCCTCTTTCAGTTCCTTGCCGTTTTCGTTCGTCATAACGCGAACGCGGCCTACAGCCGTTCCCGCCACGATTATATCGCCGCTTTTAAGCGTTCCGTTTTGAACAAGCAAGGAAGCCACAGGACCTCTACCCTTATCAAGCCTTGCCTCAATAACAATACCCTTAGCCTTGCGGTCGGGGTTGGCTTTAAGCTCCATAACCTCGGCAACCAGCAGAATATTTTCAAGCAGGCTGTCAATTCCCTCGTGGGTTTTAGCCGAAACGGGAACGCATATAATGTCGCCGCCCCACTTTTCGGGAACAAGACCGTGCTCGGTCAACTGCTGCAAAACTCTGTCGGGGTTAGCCTCGGGCTTATCCATTTTATTTATTGCCACTATTATCTGCACATCCGCCGCCTTGGCGTGGTTTATAGCTTCAATGGTCTGCGGCATAATACCGTCATCCGCCGCGACAACAAGCACCGCTATATCGGTAGCCATAGCGCCGCGCTTACGCATTGAGGTGAACGCCGCGTGTCCCGGAGTGTCAAGGAAGGTAATATCCTGACCGTTGCAGTTTACCCTGTAAGCGCCTATGTGCTGGGTAATTCCGCCCGCCTCGGTATCGGTAACGGCGGTGTTGCGTATAGCATCAAGCAGTGAAGTCTTACCGTGGTCAACGTGACCCATTACCACCACAACGGGGCTTCTCGGCTTTAAGTTCTCGGCGGTATCCTCTGTGTCGTCCATAATGCGCTCTTCAATTGTAACAACAACCTGCTTTTCAATTTTAGCGCCCATTTCGGTTACAACTATTTCGGCGGTATCGTAATCTATGACTTGATTTACCGTCGCCATCATTCCGAGCTTAAGAAGAACCTTTATAACCTCTGCCGCAGTCTTTTTGAGGGCGGCGGCTAACTCGCCTACGGTAATTTCGTCGCCCACGGTAACGGTTATCGGGGTCTTCTTTATGCGCTCTAACTGGAGTCTGCGCATCTTGTCCGCCTCGGTCTCGCGTTTCGCACCCTGCGGGCGGCGGTAATCCTGCGATTTCTGCTTTATCTTCTGCTTGCGCGAGAAGTTATCGCGCATTGTATTTGCGGGCGCTATGCGCTCGTATTTCTCGTTGTATTTATCAATATTAACGTTTGAAGTGCGGGTGTCGATATGGCGTATCTCGGCAGGTCCGCGCTTGGGTGCTTCGCCCGGCTTTTTATCCTTTTTCTGCGAAACAAAGGGTCTCGGGTCTGAAACGCCGTGCTTTTTCTCCTCGGGCTTCTTCTCTTCCTGCTTTTTCTCTTCTTTTTTGGGCTCGGGCTGCTTTTTCTCTTCAGTTTTCTTTACTTCCGCCTTTGCAGCCTGCTCCGCCTTTTTCTCGGCTGCGGGCTTTTCCTCCGCCTTCTTCTCGGCAGGCTTTGCAGCCTCGGTTTTCACCTCTGCCTTTACCTCTTCCTTTTTCGGTTCGGGCTTTGCGGGCTCTGCCGCTTTTTCGCCGTTCTGCGCGGCGGCTGCGGCTTTAAGCTGCTCCAAAATAGCCATCTGCTCGGCAAGCTTTTTGTTCTTTTCCTCTTCTCTTGCCTTTTTCGCGGCAGCTCTCGATTCAGCCCCCGTGGCAAAATAATCGGCAAAGCTTTTAACCTCGTTTTGCTTTGTAAGGGTATTGAAAACAAGGCTTATTTCATTTTCGTCCAAAGCGGCGCCGCTCTTTTTTTCAGCCCCGGTTTTTTCGGCAATAATTTTTATTATATCCTTTGAAGTAAGCCCGAAGTCCTTTGCAAGCTCGCTTATTTTGTATTTATTCGTCATTAGCTTTTCCTCCTTCAACGTACGCCTTTAAAAAAGCGTCGGCAAAACCGCTGTCGTTTATTGTTAAAATTCCGCATCTCCGACCGACAGCGTCCGACACGGTCAATATATCAAAGCCCTCAAGCACAATCAGCTTAACATTATGCTTTTCACAAAAGAAACCTATTTCCTTGCGGCTTTTTTCGGATACATCCGCAGCACTCACGGCAAGCTTTGCTTTCCTCTTTGCAAGCGACTCTTTCGCTTTAGCCATACCGTAGCTCAAATTCCCCGATTTTGCCGCAAAGCCCAGTAAAGTCAAAAGTTTATTTTTCACTGTCCGGCAGCTCCGTTTCAATTGTCTCCCAAACGCCGTCGGGCACGTTTTCCCCGAACGCCCTTTGCAGCGCCCCGGATTTTCTTGCTTTTTTAAGGCACTCGGGCGATTTGCATATATACGCCCCTCTGCCGTTCAGCTTTCCCGTAGCGTCCGCTTTTATTTCGCCGCTCGGCGTTTTTACAATGCGCATAAGCTCGCGTTTCGGTTTCATCTCGCGGCAGCCGGTGCACATTCGCATAGGTATCTTTCCGCTCCCCATAGCTTAAAGACTCCTTTCAACTGCTTATTCGCCGAAAAATCCGCTTTCGGGATGAATGTCTATCTTCCAGCCGGTAAGCTTTGCGGCAAGCCTTACGTTCTGCCCCTTATTGCCTATTGCAAGCGACAGCTGCGATTCGGGTACGCTTACCTTGCAAACCTTCGGGTCTTCGCTTTCAATTTCAACCGATACTACCTTTGCGGGAGAAAGCGCCTCGGCTACAAACTCGTGCGGGTCGTCGCTGTATTTTACAATGTCTATCTTTTCGCCCGCCAATTCCTCAACTATCTTATTAACGCGCGCCCCTCTCGGACCTATGCATGCGCCCACGGCGTCAATTTCGGGGTTTGCGGACCATACTGCAAGCTTTGTTCTTGAGCCTGCCTGGCGCGATACCGATTTTATCTCGATAGTACCGTCAAATATTTCGGGTACTTCCGTTTCAAACAAACGCTTTACAAGGCAGGGGTGTGTGCGGGAAAGCATTATTCTCGCTCCGCGCTCGGTTTCCTTTACGTCCACCACATACACCTTTATATGGTCGCCCTCTGTCAGCACCTCATCGGGCACTTGTTCGGTTTTGGGCAGGGTTGCCTCGTTTGAGCCTATTGTAAGTATGGCGTTGCCGGTTTTGGGGTCTATTCGCTGAACCACCGCCGTTACAAGCTCGCGGTTGTGGCTCTGGAACTCTGCAAGTACCTGTCCCCTTTCAGCCTCTCTTACGCCTTGACGGAAATTATTCTTTGAATTTTGGGCTACCACTCTGCCGAACTTTCTCGGGTCAAGCTTTATATCTATAAAGCCGTGCTCCAAAGAGGAAGGATCGATTGCCGCTGCGTCTTCCTTTGAAATTTCGGTATAAGGGTCGGTAACCTCGTCAACAATCGTTTTGCGGGCGGTTACGGAAAAAATTTCCTTTTCGGTATCAATAACGCAGGAAACAATGTCGCTCCCGCCGTAATCCTTGCGCGCCGCAACCACTATTGCCTCGGCTATTTTATCCGCTATAAACTCGCGCGGTATTCCGCGCTCCTCCTCCATAAGCCTTAATGCCTCAAAAAACTCCTTGTTATTATCGGTTTTCGCCTTTGATGTTTTCCTTGCTGCCATTTTCCGTTTTCCTCCATTATTCAAAATCACAAAGATTTGCTTTTGATATATTTTTAAATTCCACAGTGAGCGCGTCTGTGCCTATATTCAGCGTAATGCTGTCTTCGCCCACGTTTTCAAGCGTTCCCGTAAGCTCCTTTTTGCCGTCATACGCCTTGTAAAGCTTTAAGCGAACCGCTTTTCCCACCGATTCCTCATAATGCCTGCGGCGCGTCAGCTCCCGCTCAATGCCGGGCGAGCAAACCTCTAAATAATACGATACGTCTATCGGGTCTGCCTCGTCTATAATCGGGTCTATAGCGTGCGAAACATTCGTGCAGTCGTCAATGCTTATACCCTCGGGCTTATCAATAAATACCCTTAAATACCACGAAGCGCCCTCTTTTAAAAAGCGCACATCCCACAGCTCAACGCCCTCTGCCGCTACCGCGTCCTTTATAAGGTCGTAGACCCTTTCAGCCGAATTTGCCATTTTTTCACTGCTCCCTACCCGCAAAACAAAAGTGAGCGGGTCGCCCCACTCACCTTTCTTTGCTTAGTAAAGTAATTATACCACGTACCGCAGCAAATTGCAAGTTTTTTTTCGAAAAAATTGCGTTATGTATTTTTTTATATGTATGCTATAAATTTTGTGATATAACAGGCGGTAAATATTATTTAAAATTTTTCAAAAAAAGTCTTTTTGTGTCGAATGATTTGTGATAAAATAGATATAGCAATATTTATACGGAGGGCTTTTATATGGCAAGTATCAATTTTAAGCACACCCCTTTCGGGGATTTGGCGCTGATAAGCATGCGCGGCTGCGAGGACATTGCTTCACAGGTGGACTATTACTTAAAGCAATGGCGAAATATTCCGGATGACGAATCCTTTGTGGTTTCGGCTAACTGCCCGCGTTTCGGAACGGGCGAGGCAAAGGCGGTTTTAAAGCACACGGCGCGCGGGCTTGACGCTTACATTCTTTGCGATTGCTTTAATTACAGCGTAACCTACAAGATGTACGGTCAGACCGTTCCCATGAGCCCTGACGACCACTACCAGGATTTAAAGCGTATAATAGCGGCGCTCGGCGGCAAGGCGAGAAGAATAACCGTTATAATGCCTATGCTGTACGAGGGCAGGCAGCACAGAAGAACCACCCGCGAATCTATGGACTGCGCAATGGCACTGCAGGAGCTTGTGGCAATGGGCGTTAAAAATATCGTCACATTCGACGCGCACGACCCCCGCGTTAACAACGCAATCCCGCTTGACGGCTTTGATAACGTTCAGGCAGCTTACCAAATGATAAAAGCTCTTTTAAAAACCGTTCCCGATATTAAGCTCGACCGCGACCACACAATGATAGTTTCCCCCGATGAGGGCGGTATGGGTCGCTGCATTTATTACTCCTCCGTTTTGGGGCTTGACCTCGGTATGTTCTACAAGCGCCGCAATTATTCCGTAATAGTAAACGGCAGAAACCCGATTGAGGCGCACGAGTTCCTCGGAAACGATATAACCGGCAAGGACCTTATTTTGGTTGACGATATGATCTCCTCGGGCGAATCAATGCTCGATATAGCCGCAAAGCTTAAAGAAAAGGGCGCGGGCAGAATATTTATTTTCTCAACCTTCGGTCTCTTTGTTGAGGGCTTTGAAAAGTTCGACCAATACTATGCCGATGGCAAGATAGATAAAATATTCACCACCAACCTTATTTATCAGCCGCAGGAGCTGCTTGACCGCGAATGGTATTGCAGCGTTAATATGTCAAAATATATAGCATTGCTTGTTGAGACCCTCAATTACGATAACTCCATAAGCAGCCTCTTAGACCCTGTAGACCGTATTAAGAAGATAGTTGCGAAATACGGACAGGATAAATAAAAATATACATTAAATCAAAAGCTCCCCACTGTTTCGGCTTGCCGAAACAGTGGGGATTCGTTTATGTTTATGTCTTTTTCGCTCGGAATTTTAATTTTGAAAAATTATCAAAAGAATGCAGGCAAGCGTTACTATGCCGCCTATTACACTGACAACCGTGTATATTTTCCTTGACTCTTTATCATTTTTCTCTTTAACAAGGTAATATATACCCGCGCCGAGAACCAATATTCCTATAATAAGACCGATAATTTTAGTAAGCATTATTTTTCCCTCCTCTAAAGCCGAGGCGAGCCGAACTCCATACGGTTTCGCTCGCCTCAGCTTAAGCAAAAATGCAGAATTTGTAATAACGAGCACCGAGCCCGCGTTATGAACAAGCGCACCCACCACAGGGTTCAGCACGCCTATGATCGCAAGAACAACCGCCGCAAAATTAAGAACCATTGAAAACGTCATATTAAGCTTTATAGTTGCCAACATACGCTTGGATAGGGCAATCAGGTGCGGCAGCTCCTTAACCTCGTCATCCACCAACGCAATATCGGCTGCATCTACGGCAATATCACTGCCGACGCCGCCCATAGCAATACCCACATCCGCTGTTTTCAGCGCCGGAGCATCGTTAATTCCGTCCCCTATCATACACACCGGCATACCCCTGCCCTGATATTCTTTTATATAATTCAGTTTATCTTCGGGCAGGCATTCTGCGCGAACCGTTCCTATATGCAGTTTTTCCGCAATAGTGTTCGCCGCATTTTCGCGGTCGCCCGTCAAAAGAACCGGTGTAACTCCGAGCGCCGCAATCGAATCAATAGTTACTACAATGTCTTCCCGCAATGTATCCGATAATGCAATATATCCGGCAAATTCCCCGTTTACGGCAATATATATAACCGTACAGCCACGACGTATGTAATCCTCCGCGCCGACGGCTCTCGGCACTGTTATTCCGCAGTCTGTCAGCAATTCCGCATTCCCCGCAAGAACCGCCTTGCCGTCAACCGCAGCGCTTACCCCCCTGCCGGGAATCATTCGGAAATTATCCGCCGCAAAAAGCGATGCCGAATTTTCTTTTTTGTAACAGCTTATAATCGCTTTCCCCAACGGATGCTCTGAAAGCTGCTCTGCCGAGGCTGCCAAACGGTAAAGCCCGTTCTTTTCCAATCCGTTTGCCGTGCATACCACCGCCGCAACCTTAGGCTTACCGTATGTCAGCGTGCCGGTTTTGTCAAAAGCAATTATCCTTGCACTCGCCAACCGCTCCAATGCGTCGCCCTCACGTACAAGAAAACCGTGCTTTGTAGCATTGCCGATAGCCGCCATAATAGCGGTAGGCGTAGCCAGCACCAATGCGCAGGGGCAAAAAACGACCAAAATAGTAACCGCGCGAATAATCTGACCGCTTACAATCCATGTAAGAACAGCCGCCGCAAGCGCAATAGCCACAACCCAGGTTGCAAAGCGGTCCGCAATACCCACAATTTTGGCTTTGCCCGCGTCAGCAGACTGCACCAAGCGAATCATACGTTGAATGGAGCTGTCCTCCCCTACCCTTGTCGCTTCCATTTCAAAAGCGCCGAACTGGTTTACCGTACCGCTCGACACGGTATCGCCCACCGCCTTATCAACAGGGAGAGATTCGCCCGTCATAACCGCCTGATTTACGGATGTCTGCCCGAAAACAATTACGCCGTCTACCGGAATGCTTTCTCCGGGCAATACCCAAATGCGGTCTCCCGCCCTGACCTGCTCTGCCGGAATGCTTTCTTCATTACCGTTTCTTATAACACGCGCGGTGCGGGGCGTCAGGTGAACGAGCTTTTCAATGCCCGCCCTCGCCTTTAAAACGGTCAGCTCTTCAGGCAGCCCGCCGAGCTGCATAATAAACGCAACCTCACCCGCGGCAAAATCCTGACCTATGCACACCGAAGCAATAAGTGCCAGGGAAACCAGCACATCCGCCTTAATATCAAAGGCGGTAACCAGACCGATAACCGCCTCCAAAACTATGGGTACGCCGCAAAGTATAATTGCCACCCAGGCTATATCAAACGGAAACGGTTGGAATTTGAGCAAGCTGCAAATAACGGCTGCCCCTGATATTACAAGGAAAATAATATCCTTCTTAATACCGCCGAGACCCAACAGATGCTCAAGCCTACTGATAAATGATTTCATATATCTGCCTCTTTTCTATACCTTAGGGGGTATATGTATATTATACCCATATGGGTATACTTTGTCAAGAGAAAAAGCAACCTTTCGGTTGCTTTTTTAAATTTATCCCATATTGGAAAATCGCTCTACCGCTTTAGTAAAGCTTTCAATGGTTTTATCTGCATCGCCGTGCTCAATGCCGTCGCGAACGCAGTGCTTGATATGACCCTCCAATACAACCTTGCCGCATCCGTGCAGGGCGGATTTGGCAGCATTTATCTGTGCCAAAACATCCTCGCAGGGCACATCTTCATCAATCATTCTGTCTATTGCCTGTACCTGACCGATAATTTTTTTCAGTCTGCGGTGCAGGTTTTCGGAATCCATACATTGCTTCATAAACACAACTCCCGTACCGTTAATGGCATATGTAATTATACCGTACGGGGTTTATTTTGTCAATACACCATTACTTCCGCCATTAGGCACGGTTTACCCGCATTATGCATACAGGCTTTTCTCCGCCTCGCTGTTTTCAAGAGCCCGGGGGTCTATTTGAATAACCTTTTTGCCCTTCTCCGCGGCATATGCGGCGGCAGAGCCGATAGCCCCCGAGCCGCCGCACACCGCAATGAGATAATCGCATTTATCCGTCATATATCTGTTGCGGCGCTGCATACAATCATCCGTATAGTGAGTTTGGAGCATGGTCTCCTTATCGCAGCAGCTTAAAACCGAGTAATAGCGGTCTCTCTGCGTCTCTGTCCGGTGCTCCGCCTGCGTCTCATACGGAATAGCCGCTTCCAGCGTTATCTCCGGATACTTCTCGTCCCGCAATTCAAGAACAATTTCCGCAAAACAGGTCTCCGCACCAAGCCCCATACCCGAAATAAAGCGGGTAACACCCTCATTTAAAATAAGATCTTCTATGTTCTTCTGCAATAACAATTTCAGGCGGACGCACCTTTCGTCTGTCTCGTCAAAACGGAACGAAAGCCTTTGCGATTCGTTTTCTATGCAGGCACATACTTTTTCTGACATATTTGACACTCCCTTTACGACTATTATAGCATATACATTTGTCGAAGTATGTTATATTTTGGGATAACAATTATAATTTTTTCACTTTTTCGCAAATTTAATCAAATTGCAAAGAAAATGCTGTTATTTTATTGCATTATCCACCATAATATCAAAGAGTGTCAAAATTCATAAGTATTATATTTTAAAATTTCGGGCAAGATAATAATAAAAACCAAGGGAGCGACTGAAAACGTCTGTAAGAACCGATCTTGCAATAGAAGCAACCGAAAAACCGCTCGGAAAAACAAGCGAGGAAAAGCAGGGAAACGTAAATATAACCCGAATGGAAATTGAAACCGAAGAGGACGAAAAAAACGCAGGCAGACCGCGCGGCAAATATATAACCGTCGAATTTCCCGATATATCCGCGTATGTGCCCGAAAATCTGAAAGAAATAATACGTGATGAGCTGAATAACCTTTTACCCGAAAAAAGGGAGCTTATTTTGGTTGCGGGACTGGGAAACCGAGATATAACCCCCGACGCATTGGGTCCCGCCGCAGCCGCAGGGATATTTGCAACGCGGCATATTCCGCCAAAGCTTTCAAAGGCGGCGGGGCTTGACGGCTTAAGGCAGGTGGCGGTAATAGCCCCCGGCGTTTTGGGCCAGACGGGCATTGAGGCGGGCGAGCTTATAAAAGCCGCGGCGGACAAAATAAAGCCCGACGCACTTATAGTAATAGACGCGCTTGCGGCGAAAAGCCGCGAAAGACTTTACAAAACCGTGCAGCTTTGCAACACGGGCATTTCCCCCGGCTCGGGCGTTAAAAACAGCCGAAAGGAAATAAGCGAAAAAACCGTGGGCGTGCCTGTGGTTGCGGTCGGAGTGCCTACGGTTATTGATACCGACACCTTAATTGAGGAGCTTACGGGCACAGAACCGCAGATTAAAAGCGAAATGTTCGTAACGCCGAAAGAGGTGGATATGCTCAATATTCGCCTGAGCGAAATTTTAGCCGAGGCGATAAATATGCTTTTGCAGCCCGCAATAGACCCGCAGATAATTTCGGAGCTGGTCTAATATTCCCCCGCGCCGCATAGAATTATTTCGGGGGGGGCGGTAGAATGAAAAACGGAACGGGTGCGGTAAGGCTTGTTTGCGTTTTTACGGCTTGTATTTTGCTTTTAGGATATAATTTTTACGGCAGATTCTTAAAGCCGACGGCGGTACAGGCTGTAAAAAGCAATACGGAAACAGAAAAAACGGTAAGCAGCGAAAGCAGCTCACCTGCCCCCGAAAAAACCGAAAGTAAAGAGGAAACGGTAAGCGCCGCATCCTTGCAGGCTGCAAGCAGCGAAACAAAATCGGAGACAAGCGTTCCCACCGCCGCCAAGGGCACGGTAAAGGGAAAAATAATAAACAACTATATCTCGCCGTATAAGGCGGGGCTTTCATATAACAACGTATACGTTAAAAACAGCGCCGACGTGAGTATTGATATAAAGGAGCTGCTGTCAGCTCCCCTTAAATTTAAAGTGGAAAAAAACGATAAGCCGCAGGTGCTTATAATGCACACCCACACAACCGAAACCTATATGACCGAAAACACCGATTATTATACCGACGCGTTTTCGCCCCGCTCGCGGGATAAGGCGGTAAATATGGTAAGCGTGGGCAATATTGTGGCGGATAAGCTGAACAACGCGGGAATTACAACCCTGCACGATACCACCGAGCATGATTACCCGAAATATACAGGCAGCTACTCGCGCGCGGCAAAAACAATAAACGGGTACTTAAAAAAGTACCCGAGTATAAAAATAGTTTTGGATCTGCACCGCGACGCGGCGGCAAGCGGCAACGATAAAATTAAGCTTACAACCGAAATAGGCGGCAAGCGCGCGGCGCAGGTAATGCTGGTTATGGGCTCGCAAAGCGGGGATCAAACGCACTTTCCCAACTGGAAAGAGAATTTAAAGTTAGCTTTACGCCTGCAGCAAAAAATAGAAAACAAATACCCCACACTTGCGCGGCCTTTAAGCCTTACCCCCAACGGCTATAACGAATGCCTTACAAACGGCTCAATGCTTATAGAGTTCGGAACAGACGCAAACACCGTAGAAGAGGCGCATTACTCCGCCGAGCTTGTGGGAAACGCACTGGCGGATTTGTTCAACAGTTTAAAATAAGGATTGATTAAGATTAAAAGAACATTTTTAAGATCGTTCGGAATTTCCTTGACGGCGGCGCTTTGCCTTATAATGGGTATTGCGGGGGTATGCTCGGCATACGAAAATACCCGACGTATAGGCTTTGGGGAATACACAAGGGCTGTTGAAATTCACGACGGAAAAATAAAAATACTCGATTTTGAAATTGAGTTAATGTGAGTGCGCAGGAAAATCGCCGCGCTCATATACTACTCGGCGGAACGCCGTATGCCTTTTTGTAAGCGCGGTAAAATACGGAATAATCCTTAAACCCGCACCGCAAATATGCCTTAGTGGGCGGCGTGCCCGAAAGTATCAGCTGCCGCGCCATTACAAGCCTTTTCACCGTTATGTATTCGCCCACGGTAGAGGCCGTGGCTTTCTTGAAAATACGGCAAAGGTGCGATTTGCTTATAAAATATCTTTCGCAAATGCTTTCAAGTGATATTTCCTCCGAAATATGGCGGTTTATGTAGTTTATAATTCTGCTGTCAAGCGATTTGTTTACTTCCTCTTCGGCTATACCCTCAAACGCTGCGGCAATTTCGTTTAAAAGCGGCAGCAGATTGGTAAGCGTTTGCAGGCGGCGGTCGGGGCTGTCGGTCGTTATATTTTTAATAAACAGGCTGTAAGCGTCGGATTTGAAGTTTTCGGCACGGTAGCAGTTGCATGTCCCTATTTTTCTGTTGTTAAATGGTTCTAAAAGCTTGCCGCCGGGGTCTATTTCTTTAAAAATTTCGGGTCTGAAATTCACCGAAAGACGAACATACGGCTTGCTTTCCGATATATCTATATAGTGCGCCTCTGCGGGGCGCATTATTAAAACATCGCCGTATTTAAGCGGATAGGGCGTGCCCTCTACCCTATATATTCCCTTGCCGCTCATAAAGGAGTAAAGCTCGTATGTTTCGTGTGTATGCATTTTAAACTCGGCGGGATCGGGCTTTTTATCAAACGCATATTTCATTGAAATATCTTTATCGTTAAAGGAAAAAAATTCAGACATAGCTATCTCCGTTCAGCAAAATATGCTAAGCATAAAGGCAACCTGTAACTAAAGAATAACCGCCGACTCCGGCGAGTGTGGGCGGTTATTTTTTTGTTATATTATAAACAATCCGTTATATGCAACCATTTTACATTATTTTTAAATAACTGTCAACATACGATTAGGCTTCACCCCCGTTTTTTCCGCTCACAATGGCGAAATACGAGTTTGAGGTGAATTTATATATAAGCGCGTAAAGCACGCCGAAAACAAGCACCGCACCCGCCAAAACTATGAGCATAAGGGGAACATTGTTAAGGTTAAATAGAGTGAGCAGCCTACGTATCATGGGGAAAGCGAAGCACAAATGCAGCGCCGCGGTTATAAGCGGCAGCAAAAATACCGTTAGCATTTGCGAATTTATGCTTTTTTGTATATCGCGCTTGGTCATTCCTACCTTTTGCATAATTTCAAAGCGTGATTCATCCTCATAGCCCTCGGTTATCTGCTTATAATAGATAATTAAGACCGTGGCAAGCAGGAAAACCGTGGATAGAATTATACCCAGGTAGAAAAGCCCGCCGTAGGTGCCGTAAAAATCGGCGCGTTCCGCCTCTCTGCACTCAATGCTTCTTGAGTAATACCCGCCTGTGCCGTCAATATCCATATCGCGCAGTCTTTCGCTTATTTTATCCGCGAGTTCAATATCGCGCTCGGCGGAAAGCCCCGTATCAAAGCTGTAGTAAAGGCGCGGGCGGCAGAAATATGTGTCGCTTGTAAACTGGCTGTTCACCTCGTTATACGCCTTTTCGGGGTTATTCATCACAACAAACACGCTCGGCACCATTTCGGAAGCCGCCCTGCCGTTGTTTATCATATCCACAAGCTGCTTTTTAACGGTGTATTTAAGCTTGCCCAACGTAAGGGTTTTATTGTTATATTCCCGCCTTACACAGTGAATGAAAATTTCACCGTCTTTAAGCGTTTCGTTTTTATTCATACAGCGGTTGTATTCATCAAGAGATATAAAAATGACATTGCAAACGTTCTTTATGGTAGACGCGTCCGCCGCGTCTACAAGCTCGGGGTTTGCCGTAAGCGTTCCGCCCGATAGCAAACAGGCAACGGTAGCAGAGGTGTACCTCTCGGTGTTTTTCGGCGCTGCGCCGAAGTCGCTTACAACATTATCCACCTCGCACACTATTTTATCGGCTTTTTCGGCGGAGTAAGCCGTTTTTTCATCATAAGGATTATAGTCAGTAGTAACCGTTATGCTTTTCGGGTAGCGTGCGCGCAGGCTGTCCTCCGCACCGAAATAAAGGCTGCCCGCGCCTAAAATCATCACTAACACCATGGTGCTGAGCACGCAGATAGACGCCAGTCCTGCGCCGTTGCGCTTCATACGGTAAACCATTGAGGATACCGAGACAAAGTGATTTTTGCGGTAGTAATAGCGTTTGTTTTTCTGCAAAATGCGGCACAGCATAACAGAACCCGAAACAAAAATCATATAAGTGCCCACTATAACCGCCAAAACCGCAATGAAAAACCAACCTATTGCAAGCAGCGGGCTTTCAATAGATACCGCCGCATAGTATGCCGCCGCCAGTAAAATTATGCCGCCTATTCCCAAAACATAGTTGGCGCGGGGCGGTTTTTCACCCGTGTTTTCGCTTTTAATAAGCGAAATTGCGTTAAGCCGCCAAATGCTTACAAGCGATTTTAAGTAAAGCAGAAGAAATATTCCGCCGAAAATAAGCAGAGTATCAAGCACGGCGTCAACATTTACGGTAAATTTATAGGAGACCTTGCCGTTCACCATATAAACAAGCCCCGATTCCGCAAGCTTTGAAAGCGCTATGCCCGCCGCTATGCCAGAAAGCACCGATATTGCCGCCACGGTAAGCGTTTCAAACAAAAGCACAAGGCTTAAATTTTTCTTTCCCATGCCGAGTATATTGTAAAGCCCAAATTCTTTTTTGCGGCGGCGCATAAGAAACGAATTGGTATAAACCAAAAAAATCAGCGAAAAAAACGCCACCACCCAAAAGCCCATACCCAGTATCATGGTGGTGCTGTCGCCGCCAGGCATACTTTTTAGCGCAGGCATAGCCGCTAAATGGTGAATTATATAAAACATTGTAACCGTTCCTATACAGGTAAGAATATAGGGCAGGTAAAGGCGTTTGTTTTTTCTTATGCCGTCAAACGCAAGGCGCGGATAAATAGCCTTCATTCCTGCTCACCGCCTGTCGTAAGCAAGGTTAGGGTATCGGTTATCATCTGGTACATCTGTGTGTCGTTCTTGCCGCCGCGGTAAAGCTGGTGGAAAACCTCGCCGTCCTTTATAAACAGCACGCGCGAGGCGCGGCTCGCCGCCTTTACGGAGTGTGTAACCATTAAAATGGTCTGTCCGTCCGAATTTATCTGCTCAAATAAATCAAGCAGCTCATCGGTCGCCTTTGAATCGAGCGCGCCCGTAGGTTCGTCCGCTAAAATTATGCGCGGGTCGGTTATAATGGCGCGCGCCACGGCGGCGCGCTGCTTTTGCCCGCCCGAAACCTCATAAGGGTATTTTTTGAGCAGCCCCTCAATTCCCAACCGCTTTGCAATGGGTATAAGCCTACGCACCATTTCGTTATAGCGCCTGCCGCTTAAAACAAGGGGCAGATATATGTTGTCCTCTAATGTAAAGGTATCAAGAAGATTAAACTCCTGAAAAACAAAGCCCAAATTATCGCGGCGAAAGGACGCTAAGCGCGATTCCCTTATTTTCGATAAATCGTTGCCGTCAATTTTAACCGTGCCCTCGGTGGGTTTATCGAGCGACGCCAAAATATTAAGCAGCGTTGTCTTGCCCGAGCCCGATTCGCCCATTATGGCGACATACTCTCCCTCTTCCACACCGAACGTTACATTTTTAAGCGCGGTAACGCGGTTGTCGCCGAAACGCGAGGTATATATTTTTTTAACCCCGCTCACCTCTAAAATACTCACAACAAAAATCCTCCTTTGTGATTTCTGCCATAATTATAACAAAGGGGAGATGTGTAATGCCATAGCATCGGCTTACAAATCTCCCCTTAATTCTAACGGTTTTGTAAGAATTGGGTCTAAATTGATATTTCGTCTATCTTCTTAAGCTCGTCCGATGAAAAATCGGTGTTGTTTATCGCCTTTATATTATCAAGTATCTGCGAGGGCTTTGACGCGCCTATCAGCACCGAGGTTACAACGCCGTCCTTCAGCACCCACGCAAGTGCCATTTCGGCGAGGGTTTGACCGCGCTCCTTCGCTATTTCGTTTAATTTACGTATCTGCTCCAAGCGCTCGGGCGTTACGGCGGATTGCTTTAAAAATCTGCCGTCGGTCATAATGCGGCTGTCCGCCGGAATACCGTTTAAATACCTATTTGTAAGCATTCCCTGCGCTAAGGGGCTGAAAGCGATTATGCCCTTTTCAAGCCGCGCTGCGGTGCTTTTAAGCCCGTTTTGCTCAATAGTGCGGTCAAATATTGAGTAGCGGTTTTGGTTAATTATAAACGGGCATTTAAGCTCGGTTAAAATTTTCACCGCCTTTTCAAGCTGCTCGCCGTTGTAGTTTGAAAGTCCGGCATACAACGCCTTGCCCGACCTTACGGCACGGGTCAGCGCACCCATGGTTTCTTCAAGCGGGGTATCGGGGTCGGGGCGGTGGTGGTAGAAAATATCCACATAGTCAAGCCCTAACCTTTTAAGGCTTTGGTCTAAGCTTGCGAGCAGATATTTGCGGCTGCCCCAGTTTCCATAAGGCCCTTCCCACATATCGTAGCCCGCCTTGGTGCTTATAATAAGCTCGTCGCGGTAGGGCGATAATTCCTCTTTCAGAATTTTACCGAAATTCCTTTCGGCGCTGCCGGGCGCAGGCCCGTAGTTATTGGCTAAGTCAAAGTGGGTAATGCCGTTATCAAACGCCGTGAAAACAAGGGCTTTCATATTCTTATAATCGGCGGTATCGCCGAAATTGTGCCAAAGTCCCATAGACACTGTGGGCAGCTTTAAGCCGCTTTTGCCGCAGCGGTTGTAGGTCATTGAAGAGTATCTTTCACTGCTTGGTGTATACATTAAAAATCATCCTTTCTTAAAGCTGAAAAGTATTTTTTGAATATCGGGGTCATACATATTTTCTTTTTTAACGGTAGTAACGGCGGTATAAAGCGTTTTATCGCCCGATAATTCGCCGCTTTTAAGCTCCGCCGCCTTTTTCACGCTCAAATACCCCATAGCAAACGGGTTTTGCACAATCAGCGCGCCCATTTCGCCGGTTTCAAGCATACCTATTGAAATAATGTTAGTATCAAAGCCCACTGTCTTGATTTTTCCGGCGGCATTTGCTTTTTTTACCGCAGCGCCCACACCGAGCGTAGTCCATTCGTTAAGACCTGCCAGTGCGTTTATTTCGGGGTATTTTTGCAGTAATTCCGTTGCCTTGCTTTCGGCGCTTTCTATATTGCTGTCCGCCGAGACGGCAGCTACTATTTCCGCGTTTTCAAGCCCCGCAAAACATTCGCGCAATCCGCTTTCACGGTTTAAAATATTCTCGGTTTTCTCTGTACAGCCCACTATTCCGAGCTTTATTTTCTCCCCCGCCGAAAATTGCGCTTCAAGCGCCTTTGCAGCCTCTATACCCGCAGCGGGGTTATCCGTGCCTATAAACAGGCTTATAAGGGATGAATCCAGCGCGCTGTCCGCTGCTATGACCTGCACGCCGTTTCTTACCGCCGCGTTCACCGTCGGTGCGTTGCGGGTTCGGTCAATTGCGGAAAGCACTATAACGTCCGCCCCGTTTTCCGCCGCGCGGGAAATCATTTTATTCTGCGCCGCGTAGTCCTCTTCATTTTCAGGGCCTTCAAAGGTAACGCTTACGTTATATTCGGTAGCCGCCGAATCAACGCCGCTTTTAAAATTCTGCCAAAAATCCGAATCGACCGATTTTACTATTACGGCAACCTTTATTTCCTCGGTTTTTCCGCAGGCGCAAAGCGATACCGAAAGCACGGACAAAAGCAAAAGGGCAATTATTTTTTTAAATTTCATTTTGCCTGTCCTCCGCGTTTCCCGGTATTCTCACGGTAACTTCCGTTCCCATATCAAGCTCGCTTTTAATGGAAATACCGTATTTTTCGCCGAAATAAATTCTCAGCCTGTCGTTTACGTTTTTAACGCCTATTCCCACCGAATCCGAGCGCTCCTTTGCAAGCACGGCGGCGCACTGCTCGTCGGTCATACCCACGCCGTTATCGGCAACGGTTATTAAAATATCCTCGGGGTCGTCCTCGGCGCGTTTCACGGTTATTTTTATCTCGCCGTCGTCCATATCGGCAATGCCGTGGTAAAGTGCGTTTTCAATAAGCGGCTGAATTGTAATTTTATTGCAAAGGCATTCTTCAAGCGATTTATCAACGTTAAAGCTGTAGGTAAATCTGCCGCTGTAACGAAAGCTTTGTATTATAAGGTAGCTTTCGGCGTGGCGCAACTCATCCTTTATAGGAATAAGCTCCTTGCCCCTGCTTATGCTTATTCTGAAAAGCCTTGCCAAAGCCCGCACCATTTCCGCCGCGCCCTCGGTTTTGCCCTGTTCGCACATCCACTGTATAGAATCGAGCGTGTTATAAAGAAAATGCGGGTTAATTTGCGCCTGCAAAGCGCGCAGCTCGGTGCGGCGCAGGGCGGTTTCGTCCTTTTTTATCTGCTCCATAAGCTCTTTTATTTTTTTTGACATATGCCCGAAGGAATATGAAAGCTCCGAAATTTCGCTCACGGCAATATCGCCGCCGCTGAAATTAAAATTCGCCGCGTCCTTTTCAAAATCGCGCATTGCGCGCATAAGTCGGCGCACGGGCGCATTTACAAGCTTTAAATATATAAGCAGCGTTATTCCCGCTATAATCGCGCAGCAAAGGGCTGAAAGCGCAACGCTAATAATTATCTGCCCGCGCCGCTCAGATATCAGTGAATCGGTAAAGCTGATACCCGCCACCCGCCACCTGCCGTCCGACGTGGTGTCGAGCATATAAAGCGCGTTTCCCTCTTTATGAACACCGTCGGATAATTCGGCTAAAAATGATGTATCCTCGGTTTTAAGCCCCGAAAAAAGCAGTTGCTGCTGCGGGTGGTAAACAATGTTTCCCCTGCTGTCGGTAACAAAGCAGTAGCCGTGGCGGCCTATGCTTATGCCGTCAATATACTGCGCTATTTCAAAAAAGCTTATATCCATTGCAATATAAGCGCCGCCGAGTGCCGAATTATCCGTTTTGCGGGCAAGGGTTACAACCCAGGGGTACTCGCCCTCAAAAAGGGTCTGAACGTGCGGGGCTGAAAGCGCAAAATCCCCCGACTTATCAAACAGCGCCTTATCAAAGGAGAGATCCTTATAAATCTCTGCCTTTAGCTTTCCGCCGCTGCCTGTGCAGTTTATAATTTTTCCGTTTTCATCATAAACCGTAACCGCGTAAATATCGCTTTCGATTTTGGTTATGGCGGAAATTCTTTCCTCCATATCGGCGGCGGTTTTGCAGGCGTTCACGGTATCGCTTACAACCGTCAGCTTTTTCTTCATAAGCTCAAGGTAATTGTTTACCGCCGCCGCTGCCTGCCCTACCGATTGCTCGGCGGAAAGCTGCGCGTCACGCGTAAGCTCCCGCTTATAGACCGTGGCGAAAATCACCGTGCAGACAGCCGTTACCAGTGCGGCTGATAATGCTACCGAAAGCACCGAGATAAGCCAAAGGCTCAAAGCTCTGCGTTTTCTTTTCATTTATTCACCCCTATGCGCCACCCGCACCTTATTGGGTGTATCGCCGTAGAATTTTTTAAAGCAATAGCTGAAATAGTGCTGGTCGCTGTACCCGCATTTTTCGGATATTTCAAGCACCTTCATTCCCGTGCATACAAGCATATCGTAAGCCGCTCTCATTCGCCGCTCGGTAAGCAGATTTACGAAATTTTCCTTTTTCGTCTTTTTTATAAGCGCGCTCAAATAATTGGGGCTGACGCCGAGCTCGCGGCTCACGCCCGAAAGCGACAGCGTTTCATCCGAATAGCGGTCGTCTATTATCTGCACCACCTTATCGCACAGCACCTCGCTGTCTCTGCGCTGCGAGCGGGCTATAATGGTTTTTGCTTTTTCGCAAAAATCTATTAAATCGTTTTTCATAACGTTTTCGCTGCTGTAGGAGGTAAGGCGCGCGAATATAGGGTTTGTGGAAAAAAGCGCCAAAAGCTCCGCTTTTTCGGAAACCGCGCTTGTAACCCTGTAAACCGTGGAAATTATTTGCATAACCAAAAGGTCGGCGTTTTCGGGCGTGTTGCTTTCATACAGGCTGTTAATAAAGCCCTCAAGCTCGTTTTCCTTGCCCACCTTTAAAAGCTGCTCTAATTTAACGGCGGATTTTTCAATTTTATCAAGCTCTAATTCGCCGTCGCGCTCCTGGTCGTTTATAAAGCGCACCTCGCCCGCGCCGTCGGATGTATATCGCCTGGCGGTTATCGCCTGAAAATAGGCGGCGGAGCAGCTTGATAGCTCGGAAAATCCGCGGCTTACGCCCACCGTGCACCTTTGCGATAATAGCCTTTTCGCGGTTTGCACTATTTCTTTAAGCGGCATATCCATAACCGACGAAATATCCTCTTTACCGTCCGTTACGGCAAGGGTTACCACCCTGCCGTAAACCGTAAAGCTTACCGAGCGCATATAGCGCGAAAGCACCGTATCAATAAAAGATGCGTGCTTTTCATTCGTGCATTTTTGGCGTTCCTCATCACTGAATTTTGAAACCAAAACGCAGAAAAGATTATCGCCCGTTTTATCAATTATTCCAAGCTCCGCCGCGCGGTCAAAAAGCGCCGATTCATCGGGTTTTTCCTCGTTGCTGCCCAGCATTAAAGGCAGCAGAAATTCATTTACCGAAAGGCGGTGCAGCTGCAATTTAAGGTCGGTATCGGGCGCGGTTAAAACGCTGCCCAATTTTTCGTCCATCTTGCGGTGTATTTCTTTAAGCTCGTCCGTCAACTCCGCGGGGGATATAGGCTTAAGTAAATAGCTTATTATGTTGTATTCAATAGCGGTGCGGGCGTATTCAAAGCTGTCATACCCGCTTAATATTACTATTTGCACCATAGGGCGCAGCTGCCGCACGCGGCGCGCAAGCTCAAGCCCCGTCATCATGGGCATACGTATATCGGTAATAATAAGGTCGGGCTCAAGCGATTCGGTAAGCTCAAGCGCCTCAAAGCCGTTTTCCGCCTCGCCCGCCACCTCAAAACCGGCTGACTCCCAGTCAACCCTTTCAATCAGCGCACGGCGCTGGTCTCTTTCATCTTCTACCACAAGAACGGTATATTTCATTAAAATACCCCCGCTTATATTATGTATTCAGTATAATATAAACGAAGGTAAAAATCAAGTAAGTCAAATTTAAAAACGCGGGAGAGATTTTTTAAAATTTTTCTCCCCCGCGCCCTTTGGGGGAGGCATATAAATTATTTTTCGCTCCACCCGGCATAGAGCGTCATACTGCCGGTAACTCCGTCCTCCGCGCTCCATGCGTTTGTGCAGTCGCGGTCGGTGTACCAGCCGGTAAATTCGTAGCCCTCTTTTACCGGGTCGGCAGGCGATACGGTCTCGGAATACATTGCCTTTACGGGGGCTACATACGAGCCGCCGTCGGTATCAAACTTAACGGTAAAGCCGTTGTGCTTTATAACAAATACCGAAACTATTACAAGCGCCGCCGCAAGCACTCCCACCATAATATTAGCGGATTTAACCGACATATTCACCTTTGCATAAAGTCCGCCTTTTTTATTTGCCGTTTTGTTTTCCATGCCGTTCACCGCCGTTTAATTTTTATTTGCGCGCTAAGTATTTACGCATATCGATAGCGCAAGCCACAAGGATTATAAGACCCTTTATAACATAGAGCATATTTGCGTCTACCGAGAGGAAATTAAGACCTACGAAGATTATCTGTAAAAGGAACACGCCTATTACTATACCGCTTATTTTACCTGTGCCGCCTACAAACGAAACGCCGCCTATAACGCACGCCGCAATAGCGTCCGATTCATAGTTAAGACCCGTGTTTGCAGAGCAGGAGGCGATACGCGCGCCCTCTATAAATCCTGTTATACCGTACATAGCGCCCGCAAGCACGAACACCAAAACTATTGTCCAGAACACGTTTACGCCCGATACGTTTGCCGCCTCTTCGTTTGAGCCTACGGCGAACATATTTTTACCGAACTTTGTCTTGTTCCAAATAACCCACATAAGGGCGGTTAAAATTACGGAGTAAAGCACATATTTCGGAACGGCTACATTACCTATTTTAAAGAGCGTGCCGCGAACGAAATCGGTGTAAGAGGTATCAAGCCCCGAAAGGGTCTGACCGTTGTTTCCGCCGAGCATTAAATACATAAGCACAAGACCGAAAACAATAAGCTGGGTAGAAAGGGTAACTATAAACGGGTGCAGCTTGAATTTAGCCACAAAAAAGCCGTTTACAAAGCCTATAACCGCGCCCACGGCGATAACCGCAAGCAGCACCACCCACAGGGGCATAACCTTTAAATTCGGGAATATTTTATTGGCGTAGCCCGTCATTTGTAAAAGCGACGCCGCAATACACGCGGTAAGCCCCACGCAGCGACCTGCCGAAATATCTGTACCCGTAAGCACTATCGCCCCGCCTATACCCAGGGCTATGGGCAGCTTTGCCGCGGTAAGTGAAATTATATTGATTATTGATGGCAGCTTTAAGAAAGCCGGCACTCTTATTGCTATGTATATTACCGCCGCGGCGATGATTATATACATTGCGTTGTTGAAAAGTAAATCCGTTATTGCTCTGCGTTTGTCCGCGCCTGATTTAGCTTTGAAATCGTCAATCCACGCGGAAAAACGGTTTTTTCTTTTAACAGCAGTTGTTGACATTTCAATTCCCCCTATGCAAATTTAGCCGCAAGAGTCATTATATCCTCTTGGGTGGCGGTATCGGCGTTTACCTCGCCCGCTAACTTCCCGCCCGACATTACCAGTATTCTGTCGCACACGCCGAGCAGCTCGGGCATTTCGGAAGATACCATTATAACCGTTTTGCCCTTTGCGGCAAGGTCGATTATAAGCTGATAAATTTCGTATTTCGCGCCTACGTCAATTCCTCTTGTAGGCTCATCCAGCAGCAGCACCGTAGGCTCTGTTAAAAGCCAGCGCCCGAGTATAACCTTTTGCTGGTTGCCGCCCGATAACGAGCGTATTTTAGTCTCCTGCGAAGGCGTTTTAACATGCATTGATTTTATGCACCAATCGGTGTTTGCTTTAAGCTTTGTTTTGCTTAAAAACGGACCTTTTTTGCATTTATCAAGGCTTGAAACGGTCGCGTTTTCGCGAATATTGAGTATTCCGAAAATTCCCGTTGCGCGGCGTTCCTCGGTAAGCAGGGCAAACCCGTTTTTAATTGAGTCGCTCGGGTTGCGGTTTTTAATCTCTTTGCCGTTAAGCTTTAATGTACCGCTGCGCCTTGTTGCCACGCCGAAAATATTCTCAAGCAGCTCGGTCCTGCCCGAGCCGTCAAGCCCCGCAACACCTATTATTTCGCCTTTTCGCGCTTTAAAGCTTACGTCGTTCAGCCTTGCGTACTCGGAGCTTAAATTATCCGCCTCAAACAAAACATCGCCTATCTCGTTGGTTTTGGGCGGGTAAATGTTTGTTAATTCTCTGCCCACCATAAGCTTTATAATTTCGTCGGTGGTTAAATCCTTTGCCTCGCGCGTGGCTATCCATTTGCCGTCGCGCATTATTGTAACTTCATCGGAAATTCTTAAAATTTCCGCCATTTTATGAGAAATATATATTATCCCGCAGCCCTGACTGCGAAGCATATTTATAATTTTAAAAAGGTGCTCAACCTCTTCTTCCGTCAGCGACGAAGTAGGCTCGTCAAATACTATCACCTTTGCGTTATAGGATACCGCTTTCGCAATTTCCACCATCTGGCGCTGCGATACCGGCATTGTGCTCATAACGGTTTTGGGGTCAACGTTGACCTCTAATTTTTCGAAAATCTCTTTTGTGGCGGCGTACATTTTCTTTTCACTGGTTATGGGCACGCCCTTTGCAACCGTGGGGAAACGCCCTAACCACATATTATCCATAACGTTGCGCTTGAGCGCCTGGTTCAGCTCCTGGTGTACCATTGCAACCCCGTTTTCAAGCGCTTCCTTGGAGTTTTTGAAGTTTATTTCCTTGCCGTCCAAATATATGCTTCCCGAGTCCTTGTTATATACCCCGAAAAGACATTTCATAAGTGTTGATTTGCCGGCGCCGTTTTCGCCCATAAGCGCGTGCACGGTGCCCGCCTTTACGGTAAGATTTACCTTATCAAGCGCCTTGACGCCCGGAAAAGCCTTTTCAATGTTTTCCATTCTAAGCAGAACAGGCTTTTCGCTTACCGTGGTATTGTTTGTAACGTTTCTCTGCTCGTTCATAAGCCTTTCTCCCCCGTTTTTCTTTGGCTCACAGCAGCCGGAATAACCGGCTGCTGTGAAAGTTATATATTATTCGCCGGTGTAGGTAGCGTAGGGGATGTTAACTCTCCACTTGCCTACAAGGTTTTCACTGTCAAGTCCGTCAAGGGCTTCCTTATCGCCTAAGAAGTTCTGCGCGATAGAAGTAATAGCCTTTGCCATACCGTCGGCGTCCTGCTTAATGGTACTTACCATAGCGCCGCTCTTAATAGCGGATTTAGCGGCGTCGGTCGCGTCAACACCGAATACCGGAATAGCCTTTGCACCCTCTTTATTGTAACCTGCGGTCTGCAAGGATGAAATTGCTCCGAGCGCCATATCGTCGTTGTTTGCGATTACAAGTTCAACCATATTCTTGTTGCTCTCGCTGTACTGCGCTAAAATTGTACTCATATAATCGGTAGCGGCAGCAGATGACCACTGACCGTTCTGGTCTACAAGGTATTTGTTCTTATTTGAAGCGTCATAGAATTCAAGCTCGGGCTTGCCTGCAGCTTTGAGCACCTTGTTAGCGTCCTCAACGCCGTACTGTGTGCGGGCGATAGCCTCCATGTTGCCTTCCTGACCCTTGAACATTACATAGCTTATCTTTCCGTCGCCGTTAAGGTCAAGCTTATTGTAATTTTCAACTAAATATTTGCCTATCATTTCGCCCTGCATATGACCTGCCATTTCGTAATCGGTTCCTACGAATACGCACTTGTCATAGCTGGTTACAACCGATTCCTGAACAGAACGGTTGAAGAAGATTACCGGAACATTTTTCGCTTTTGCCTGGTCGATAATGTTCTGCGCGGCGTCGTTTGAGCCGGTGTCAACAACATTAACTACAAGGAGCTTTGAGCCTTTCGCAAGAGCGGTGGTTACCTGCTCGGTCTGGGTTGTCTGGTTGCCGTTTGCGTCGTAGTTCTGGAATTTCAGTCCCGCGTCCTTCAAGAACTTATCCATTGCCGAACGAACGCTTGAAATGTAGGCGTCGCTGTAGGTGTAGTAAAAAACCGAAACCTCGCCGTCGGATGAACCGCCGTCGCCCGAACCGCAAGCGGTAAGACCTAAAGCAAACGCCAAAGTAAGAATTACTGCTAATATTTTTTTCATTTTGAGTTGCCTCCGTTTCTTTATTCGACTTCCTGTCGTCGAGTATTATTATATTTCGCATAACTTGCTTTTTAAATAGATTTTTCTATCGAAAATGTATAAAAATTTATTTAATAGTGGATTTTTTTAATTGTTTTTAAAACCCGAATCCGCCGCTTTGCTTTATACTATGCATAAAAAAGCCCCCTCTGAAAAAGAGGGGGGCACTGCTTAAATTAACCGAGCGGTATTTTGATTCTTTATTTTATTTCCTGCTCGGTTTCATCAAATAAATCCGTATTGAAAAAATCGCGCACCGTTATTTCCAAGCCGTCGCAAAGCTTTTTAATTGATATAACACCGGGGTTTTTACTCTTTGTGTTAAGCATACTGTATATTGTGGACGGCGCTACGCCCGATATATTTGCCAGCGCGTTAATCGCAATGCCCCGTTCCTTGCAAAGCTGAATAATTCTTGCCGCTATTGCTTCTTTTGTATTCACCTTTAATCATCCAATCCCGCAAAGAAATCATCATAGCTGCACTTATAAATTTTCCGCAGCTCTATTATAACGCTTATTTTTATATTTAATTCGCCGGATTCATATTTCGCATATGTGGTTCTGCCTATATCACAGCCACGGCGCTGTAACTCCGCACAAAGCTTTTCCTGCGATATATCGGCTTTATCCCTTAACCGGCGTAAATTTTCGCCCATATATCTGTCGCGTCTGGGTTTCTGCTCCATTTTATTTCCTGCTGTCTTCGTTCTGTTTGTTATTAAGAATTTTTTCAGGGTAATCCGCAAAATTCAGTAAATCGCCGGGTTTTACTTCAAGCGCATCCGACAGCGCATATAAAACCTCTAATGAAAACGGGCATGAAGTTCCGGGGGCTTCAATTGAACTTAAAAAAGTTCGGCTTATCCCCGATTTTTCCGAAAGCTGCTCTTGCGTCATACCGCGCATTTTTCGTATCGCCGCAATTGCAATTCCGAGTTGATTTATTTTATCACGATAAATAAACTTGTATTCTCGCACACCCATTCCCCCATACAATAATATTATATTTCATTTTGTAAATTAAATCCGCAATCTGATAGTTTGCTATTGACTTATATAGATTGCGAAATTAAAATATATAGTATATTTGCATTTTATTTTAAGGAGTAAATATCAATGAAAAATTCAGCTTGCTTTATCGGTCACAGGAAAATAAACGACACGCCGCAATTATGGGAAAGATTGGACGACATAATAACGGAGCTCACGGAAAACGGAACGGTCAATTTTTTATTCGGTGACCGCTCGGAGTTTAACGACCTATGCTTCAACATAGTAGGTATAAACAAAAAATTCACCCCGAAATTAAAAGAATAAAATTCAGGGTAAATTATGAAGATGCGGACGACTATACTATGCAATTTTTAATAGGCGATTACGATGAGACCGTATTCCCCGAAAACGCCGTCGGTTCGGGCAAAAACGTATATATAAAACGTAATATGGCGCTGATTGACGAAAGCGAGGTTTGCGTATTTTATTATGATGAAAATTACATGCCGCCGCGAAGAAAAAATGATAAGAAAGCGATAGGCGATTATCAGCCGAACAGCGGAACGGCACTTGCGTATAAATACGCTCTGCGCAAGAATAAAATTATTGTAAATTCTTTTAAAGGCTGAAAAGTAAAAGTCTGTCATTAAATCAAAAACAAATTCTCTCGCGGCGTGAGCGCCGCATTTAGTTTTTCCGCTGACACGTGCGGCGGAAAAACACCTTATAGGCGAAAAACTGCTTAACAAGCGGTTTTTCAAGGGCACTGGGGTGGTATTGGCGGGGATAGAGTGCAGTCCGAAAATCTTTGATTTTCGAGCGAATGGCATTCCCGTCCAAGAGCGTGTCGATTTTTTCGACACGCTCAAAGTAAATTATTTTTAAAAACCGCGCTGTATATGTTGATATTTTCCGTTACTTTAAGTATAATAGAAGAGTATAAAGATATATTGGGGGCAATTAGCTTGGATTGCAAACAGTTTTTTAAACAGATAAACGGTAAAAAAATAGCAATGTGCGGCATAGGGGTGAGCAACACTCCGCTTATTTTGAATTTTTTAAATAAGGGAGCGACGGTCTACGCCTGCGACCGCCGCAGCCGCGAGCAAATAGGCGCGTTGGCCGATGAACTTGAAAACGCGGGCGCTGCGCTCCGCCTCGGCGACGGTTACCTTGATAATTTAGAGGTTGATATTATATTCCGCACGCCGGGTATGAACTTTAATTTGCCTGAGCTTGAGGCGGCGCGCAAAAAGGGAATTGCGGTCACCAGCGAAATGGAAGTGTTTTTCGACCTCTGCCCCGCAACGATATTCGCCGTTACCGGGTCGGACGGAAAAACCACCACCACCACCCTTATTGCCAAAATGCTGGAGGCAGAAGGTAAAACGGTGCACCTCGGCGGCAATATAGGCAAGCCGTTACTTCCCGAAATTGAAAGCATAAAGCCCGAGGATTTCGTGGTGGCCGAGCTTTCGTCATTCCAGCTTATATCAATGCGCAAAAGCCCCGATGTGGCGGTAGTTACCAATGTAGCGCCCAATCACCTTGATATTCATAAGGATATGGACGAATACGTTGAAGCGAAGAAAAATATACTTCTGCACCAAAACGCATTTTCGCGCACGGTGCTCAACCGCGATAACGATATAACCCGCGAGTTCAGAAAGTATGTTCGCGGACAATCGCTCTCGTTCAGTATGGAGCAGCCGCTTAAAAACGGCGCGTGGCTTGATACCGACGGCACTATTCATATGGCGTACCGCGGGATCGACGCGCCCATTATGCACCGCAGCGAAATAGCGGTGCTCGGCGACCACAACGTAGCGAATTATTTAGCGGCGATAGCGGCGGTTTGGGGCTATGTGGGCATAGACTCAATAAAGCGCGTGGCGCACGAGTTTAAGGGCGTTGAGCACAGAATTGAATTTGTGCGCGAGCTTGACGGCGTTAAGTATTACAACGATTCAATAGCATCCAGCCCCACCCGCACCATAGCGGGGCTTAAAGCCTTTGACCGTAAGGTGCTGCTTATAGCGGGCGGGTATGATAAGCACATACCCTTTGAGCCTATGATACCTTACATTATAGAAAAGGTTAAAAAGCTCTACCTGTGCGGAAATACCGCCGAAAAGATTGAAAAATGCGTCCGCGCCGACGAAAATTACAAGGGCGAGCCCGAAATTGTAAGGGTTAAAAATATTGACGAGGCTGTAGCCGCCGCGCATAAGGACGCTGTTTCAGGCGATATTGTGACCTTAAGCCCCGCCTGCGCCAGCTTTGATATGTTCCCGAATTTTGTGGCGCGCGGAAACTACTATAAGGACCTGGTAAATAAGCTGTAATGAATATTAAAGAGGTTTTATTCAAGCTTTCAAGCCTTGATTCGGTAGGGGCTGTACATGACGCGGCTGATTACGCCGCCGAGGAGCTTAAAAAATATGCCGATGTTGAAAGGCGCGGCGCGGCGGTTATAGGTAAAATAAAGGGCGCTGCCGATTATACTGTCTTGCTTGACGCGCACATAGACCAGGTGGCGTTTACCGTTACCGATATTGACGACGAGGGCTTTATTACCGCCGCCTGCTGCGGCGGCATAGACCTGCGCGCCCTGCCCGCCCGCGCCGTTACGGTGCACGGTAAGAAAAATATTCCCGCTGTTTTTTGCAGCACCCCGCCGCACCTTGCAAGCGGGGAGGTAGAGTATTCCGACATAGCAAACATAAAGCTTGATACAATGTTAGGCGCTAAGGCTAAAGATTCAGTGTCACTCGGCGATTACATTACATTTTCGGCAGAGCCTGCCGAGCTTTCGGGCGGGCTTGTAACAGGCCGCTCGTTTGATGACCGCGCGGGCGTTGCCTGCCTTTTAAAAGCGGCGGAATTATTGGCGGATAAAGCGCTGCCCTGCAACATGGTGCTGCTTTTCAGCGATGCTGAGGAGCTTGGTATGCGCGGCGCTGCCGCGGCATCCTTCGGTATACGCCCCGATGAAGTAATAGCGGTTGACGTTACCTTTGGTGACGGTATAGGAATATCTGCGGAGGAATGCGGCAAATTAGGCGGCGGACCTATGATAGGCTTTTCCCCCGTGCTTGACGGCGGCGTTTCCAAAAAGCTTTGCAAGGTTGCTGCGGAAAACGGAATTGACTACGCCCCCGAAGTTATGGGCGGCAGAACGGGAACTAACGCGGACGTGCTCTCGGTTGCCGAAAGCGGCGCTAAAACCTGCACCGTTTCAATTCCGTTGCGCAATATGCACACAGAGGTTGAAACAATAAGCCTTGCGGATATTGAAAGCTCTGCTAAGCTGCTCGCAAAATACATTTTGTCGGGAGGGCTTTTGAATGCTTGAGATTTTAAAAGAGCTATGCACACTTAACGCTGTTTCGGGGGATGAAACGGCGGTAAGAGACTATATTATAAATAAAATAGAAAATCACTGCGAATACAAAATCGACCCGCTCGGCAGCATTATAGCCTTTAAAAAGGGCAAAAAAACGCCCGCAAAAAAGGTTATGCTTGACGCGCATATGGACGAGGTCGGCTTAATAGTAACATATATTACGGACGACGGTTTTTTGAAATTTTCCGCCGTGGGCGGAATTGATACATCAATTCTTATGTTCCGCCGCGTTATAATAAACGGCATAAACGGTGTTATCTCGGGCAAGCCTATACACTTAATTTCCGCCGACGAGCGCAAAAAACTGCCAGACCCGCACTCGCTTTATATCGACATAGGCGCTTCTTCTAAGGCGGATGCTTTAAAGCTGGTTTCCCCCGGTGACCGCGCCGTGATTTGCGGGGAATATACCGACGCGGGCGATAAAATAAAATCAAAGGCGCTTGACGACCGCATAGGCTGCGCGGTGCTTATAACTATGCTTTTAAAAGAGGCAGAGTATGATTTTTACGCCGTTTTCTCGGTTCAGGAAGAAGTGGGTCTTCGCGGCGCAAAGGCGGCGGCTTACACCGTAGCACCCGATGCGGCAATTGTGCTTGAGGGCACTACGGCGGCGGATATTGCGGGCGTTGAATTATCAAGAAGAGTCTGCGCTTTAGGCGGCGGTCCTGCCGTCTCATTTATGGACAGAGCTACTGTTTACGATAAAGCCTACTATAACGCCGCCCTTAAAAGCGGCATAACCTGCCAGCCCAAGGCGGCGGTTGCGGGCGGCAACAACTCGGGCTCGGTGCATACAAGCCGCGGCGGCGTGCGCACGCTGGCTATTTCCGTTCCGTGCAGGTACATTCATTCACCCGCCTCGGTTGCGGATAAGAGCGATATTGAAAACGCGCTGCGGCTTGCGGAATATATGCTTAAAGGCATTTGCAGCGGCGAAATTGAATGATAAGGCTTGTAAACGCTCTGCCCGAGGTTTCAAAACCGACGGCGGAGTATATAAGAATAAAGTGCCTTTTTGATTGCTACAAAGAAGACCCCGATACTTATTTTTGGCAGCAGACGGGCGAGGAAACATATATTTCCTTATCGGACGGCAATATGACCGTTTCTTACGGCGGCGGTGATACAGAAGAGCTTGCCGAATTTATTAAAATGCTTAACCCCCGAACGGTTTTTACCGCCAGCGCAACATTTGAAAAACTGGGAATACAGCCTGGCGAAACGGCGGAGGTAATGGGGCTTTACATTGATACTTCCCCGCTTTCCGATATGGGGGACAGGCTTTCGAGCAAGGATATTTACGAGGTTTTTTCCGCCGCAGGGTTGGATGTACCCGATTACCCCCACTTTGCGGTGGATTTTTGCCGCCGACTGAACAGGGGCGGGGCTTCACTTTGGGGAATTAAAAATAAATGCGCCGCAGTTTCTTTTAATACGGGAAATTACGCCCTGCTTTGCGGGCTTGCAAGCCTTGAAAAAGGCTGCGGCGGGCAGGCACTTAAAGCGATACTATGCAAAAACGGCGGGCGGCAAATGCTTTTATGCTGCAAGCCGCCGCTTGCGGGATTTTATGAAAAATACGGATTTAAAAGGCTTTACACGGCCGGTTATAAGGTGAGAAAGTGAACATAAACAATTTTTTTAATATAGACGAGCGCTTAATGCGGTTGGATGAAAAAATACTTGCGGAAATTTCCCCGCGATTTAAAGGAATAGACGATATAACCGAATACAATCAGCTTAAAATGCTTTCGGCGTTTATTAAAAACGGCGTTACCGAATCGTCGTTTGCAGGCTCTACGGGCTACGGCTACGACGACCGCGGGCGCGAGATTTTAGAGCGCGTTATGGCGGACGCTATGGGCGCGGAAGATTCTTTAATACGCCACAATTTTGTTTCGGGCACGCACACCTTAACGGTGGCGCTTTTCGGGCTTTTGCGCCCGGGCGATAAGGTTTTGGTGCTTACGGGCAGACCGTACGACACAATTACGGGCGTTTTCGGAATTGACGAAAAAACCGACGGCTCTCTTGCCGATTTCGGGGTTGAATATAACGAAATAGCGCTGCTGCCCGACGGCACGCCCGATAAAGCGGCAATAAAAAAGGAGCTTGCCGCAAGTACCTACAAAATGGCGTACATTCAGCGCTCGCGCGGGTACAGCACAAGACCCAGCCTTACAATAGAGAAAATACACGAGCTGTGCAATATAGTGCGCGAGGTCTCCCCGAAAAGCATTATAATGGTGGATAACTGCTACGGCGAATTTACCGAAAAGCAAGAGCCGTGCGAGGTCGGCGCGGATATTATTGCGGGCTCGCTTATTAAAAACCCGGGCGGCGGAATTGCCCCCACGGGCGGATATATTGCGGGCAAGCACGAGCTTATAGAGAAATGCGCCTACAGGCTTACCTGCCCCGGCGTGGGGCGCGAGGCGGGCGCGACACTGGGGCACAGCAGAGAATTATATATGGGGCTTTTCTCCGCCCCGCACGTTGTGGGCGAGGCTGTGAAGACCGCCGTTTTCGCATCCGCTCTTTTCAAAGCCTTGGGCTTTGCGGTAACTCCCGAGCCGACAGACTGCCGCGGAGACATTATTCAGTGCGTGACCCTCGGCACGGCTGAGGGGCTTATCGCCTTTTGCCGCGGTATGCAAAGCGGCGCCCCGGTTGACGCATTTGTAACCCCCGAGCCTTGGGATATGCCGGGCTATGACGACAAGGTTATAATGGCGGCGGGCGCGTTTACAATGGGCGCGTCGATAGAGCTCTCGGCAGACGGACCGCTGCGCCCGCCCTATGCCGCTTGGATGCAGGGCGGACTTAATTTCCACAGCGCGCACGCGGGGGTGCTGCTTGCCGCGCAGAAAATGCTCGAAGTCGGCGAAATAAAGCTATAACGGAAGTGAAAACAAATGAAAAAAATATTTTCGGGCAAGGTGTTTGACGTGCTGCCGCTGTCGGACGGCATAATCTTTTCCTACTGCAAGGATGTTATTGACGAAAACACCATTGTCTCCTATAAAATGATTTCCTTTGAAAACGGGCATTTTACCGACGTTGCGCGGAATATATACCTGCTTACCAAATTCGGAAATAACTACAAGGCTACCGCTATGTTCTGCGGCAATTACATCACCGCAAAATCAATAGTTCTGCCCAACAGCAAGGTTTTTCTGCTTGAAGATAACGGCAGTGCCGCCCTTTTGGATAATGACGCCACGCTGCTTTGGTCGGGCGAGCTTAAATACCGCGGCAGCGCTGCGGCGGATATTGCGCTTTATAAAAACACGCTCTGGGCAAGCTTTCCCGAGTGCAATGTGCTTTTGCGCTACAACCTTTCCACCATGCGCGAGGAGTTGAGGATAGGCGGAAATAAATCCCCCTTCAACCGCCCCGAAGGGCTTTTTGTTGAGGGGGATAACATTATGGTATGCAACTCGGGCTCTGCAAAGCTTATACAGGTTAACCTTAACAGCTACAGCGTTTTTGACTATGAGGATTTTGAAGAACCGATTCGCCGCTATGTAAAGGTCGGCGATTATCGCTTTGCCGTGCTTGATTCGGGGCTTTACCTAATATAATTAGCTTAATTTCCGTTAAGCCTGCAAAACAGCGCGGCTATTTCAGCGCGCAGCCCCGCATTTTCGGGGTCGTGCAGCGCGGGGTCGCGCTTTATAAGCTCCTCTGCCTCTTTTCCCGCTAAGTGCAGGGTTTCGCGGTCGGCGAAAATATCGGCTATTTTCATATCGGGCAGACCGTGCTGGCGCGAGCCCAAAAAGTCGCCCGGCCCGCGCAGCTTTAAATCCTCGTCGGCAATTTTAAAGCCGTCGGTATTGTTTTTTATAACGTCAAGCCGCCGCTTTGTATCGCCCGATTTAACGTCCGAAATAAGTATACAGGCAGAGCTGTACTCCCCCCTGCCTATTCTGCCGCGCAGCTGGTGCAGCTGCGAAAGCCCGAAACGCTCGGCATTTTCTATTACCATTAAGGCGGCGTTCGGCACGTCTATGCCCACCTCTATTACGGTGGTTGAAATAAGCAGCTGTATTTCCCCTGCGGCAAACCGCCGCATAACGCTTTCTTTATCCTTCGCTTTCATTTTGCCGTGCAGCAGTCCCACGGTATAGTTTTTAAACTGATTTTCGCTTAATTCCTTATAATATTCACTTGCCGATTTTATACCCAAATCCTCATTTTCATCTACGAGAGGGCAGACTATGTACGCCTGCCGCCCCTCGGCGATGAATTTTTTTATATAGTTATAAACGCGTTCGTTATATGAGGAGTCAACGCAATAGGTCGCGATTTTCTGCCTGCCTGCGGGGTATTCGTCTATTATGCTTATATCAAGGTCGCCGTAAATTATAAGCCCCAACGTGCGCGGTATGGGTGTGGCGGACATAACAAGCGTGTGCGGGTTATTGCCCTTTGACGAAAGCCTGCCGCGCTGACCCACGCCGAAGCGGTGCTGCTCGTCAGTCACCACAAGCCCTAAATTTTCAAACTCCACATCGTCGGTAAGCAGCGCGTGCGTGCCCACCGCAACCTTTATTTCGCCGCTTTTAAGCCCCGCCTTTACCTCGTCCTTTTGCTTTTTGGTAAGCGAGCCTGTAAGCAGCGCGCATTTAATGCCGCTGTTTTCGGTAATTTTGCAAAGCGTTTTAAAGTGCTGCTCGGCAAGCAGCTCCGTTGGCGCCATTAAAGCCGACTGAAATCCGTTTCCCGCCGATATATACATAAGCGCGGCGGCAACCGCAGTTTTTCCGCTGCCCACGTCCCCCTGTATCAGCCTGTTCATAGGGCGCGGAGACATCATATCGGAAAGACATTCGTTTATAACCCTTTCCTGAGCGCCGGTCAGCTTAAAGGAGAGGGTCTTTTTAAACTCTTCAAGCAGGTTTTTTTTAACGGTGCAGCCCGCAAGCTCTCTTTTGCGGCGCTTTAAAAACAAAAGCCCCGTTTGCAAAACAAAAAGCTCCTCAAAAACCAGGCGGCGCTTTGCGCTTTCAAGCGCCTGCCTTTCAAGCGGAAAATGTATGCTTTTAAGCGCCGTTTTAAAATCGCACAGCCCGTTTTTCTCCCGTATGCTTTCGGGTATTACGTCCGCCATACCGTCGGCATATACAAGCGCGTTTTTCATTATTTTTTCAATCGTTTTGGAGCTTAAGCCCTCGGTTGCGGCGTAAACCGGCTCTATGCCCATATATTCCGCCGGCATTATTTCGGGGGACGACATTTGGCGCAGAGTTATTCCGTAGCCCAATTTGCCGTAAAACAAATAGCTGCGCCCCGTTCTTAAATTTTCGGCAAGGTACTTTCGGTTAAAAAGGGTTACTTCAATTACGCCGCTGTCGTCAGCGGCGGCGAATTTATAAAGGGTCATACCGCGGCGGATATTCACCGTTTTAACGGGGGAAGTAATCTCTGCCCTAACGCATACGTTTTCGCCCTCGGGGCATTCCGAAATGGGGGTTATATTCTGCCAATCAAGATATGCGCGCGGGTAAAAGCGCAAAAGAGCACCGACGGTATCGATGCCCTTTTTCTGCAATAATTCTGCCCGCTTTTCACCCACGCCCTTTAGAAACCTTATGTCGGTGGAAGCCGTCAGCATAATTTTTCTCCTTTATTCAACGGAAATAATATAGTAGTAAACCGGCTGACCGCCCTTTATAAAGGTTATTTCGGTCTTGGCGCCGTATTTATTCCGTATTTCTTCTTCAAGCGCCGCCGCCTGCTCGTCGGTTACGTCCTCGCCGTACATAACGGTAAGGAAAGCGCTGTCGCGTTTTATCATCTGCTTTAAAAGCCGCATAACGCCGCGTTCAAGCTCGGTATCGGTAAAAGCTATTTTTCCGCCCACCATACAAAGCAGCTCGCCCTGCTTTATTTTATGACCGTCAAAATCGGAATCGCGCGCGGCAAAGGTGATCTGCCCCGTAGCAACGCGCTCGGTGGCGTTCTGCATTTCAATGGCATTTGCCTCGTCGTCCGTTTCGGGATCGTAAGAAAGCATTGCGGTTATACCCTGCGGAATGGTGCGGGTGTGTATAACTATTACCTTGCGGGTGCTTATCGGAATAGCCTGCTCCGCCGCCATAATGATATTTTTATTGTTAGGCAGCACGTAAACCGTCTCGGCGGGGGTAGCCTCAATAGCCTTTAAAATATTGTCGGTGCTCGGGTTCATGGTCTGACCGCCCGAAACTATGGTATCAACGCCCAAATCCTTAAACAAAGCGGCAATGCCCTCGCCCGCGCAAACCGATACAAAGCCTACGGGCTTAGTCGGCTCTACAGGCTCAAATGTCTCGGTAAGGTCGGCGCTCTTCGGCGGCTTTTTGCGCGCGTTTTCCGCATCGTGCTTGGCTCTTTCGTGCTGGTCGCGCATATTTTCTATTTTAAGGTGAACAAGCTGACCGAAGGTAAGACCGTTTTCAATAGCGTTGCCGGGGTGGTCGGTGTGAACGTGAACCTTAATAATTTCCTCGTCGTCCACCACCACTACGCAGTCGCCTATAGATTCAAGGTAAGCCCTTAATTCGTGCGGCTCTTTTTCGCACTCGGGGTTGCGATTTACTATAAACTCGGTGCAGTAGGTAAAGGTTATTTCGGTCTCGTATTCGCCTGCGGCGTTTACAGAGCCGCCCTCATTTGCGGGCTCTGCCTCTGCGGTTACCTCGGAGCGAATCATAACCCCGTCCTTAAATACCGAGAGCATACCCTCAAGTATTGTAACAAAGCCCTTGCCGCCCGCGTCTACCACGCCCGCTTTTTTAAGCGTGGGCAAAAGCTCGGGTGTTTCGGCAAGCGCCTTTTTAGCGCCCTCAATAGCCGTTTCAAAAACACCCAAAGCGTCCTTTCCGTCCTTCAAGGCGTCGGCAGCGTATTCGCTTGCAACGCGCGCCACGGTAAGTATTGTGCCCTCGGTGGGTTTCATAACCGCCTTATAGGCTGCCTCAACACCCAAAGCAAAGGCAGAGGCAATATTCTCGGCGGTGGCGTATTCAGCACCGTCAAGCCCCTTTGCAAAGCCCCTGAAAAGCAGGGAGGTAATAACGCCCGAGTTGCCGCGCGCACCTCTCAGCAATGCGGACGCATTGACCGAAGCCACTTTCCCCGCAGTAGCGCCGCTGAGCTTTTCAAGCTCTCTTGCGGAATTTGCAAGGGTCATAGACATATTTGTTCCCGTATCGCCGTCAGGCACGGGGAAAACATTCAAATCGTCTATTTGCTTGCGGTTATTTGTAAGATTATTCGCGGCGGAAATTATAGCGTCGCGTAAAGTATCGCCGTTAAACAAAAGTAAACACTCCTTACAAGCCTTAAGGCTTATTCCTTAATACCGTCTATCTTAATGGTAACGCGGTCAACCGTAATGCCCGCAATTTCCTTAACGGCATATTTTACCTTCTCGGTAATGCTCGCCGCAATCGCGTTGATGTTCATACCGTATGTCACAACGATATGCAGCTCAACCGATATTGCGTCGGCGTTTCCGATAACGCGTATTCCGGTATCGGCTCTTCTTACCTTTGAAAGCATTCCCAAAACTTTCTGTCGGCTGTCGCTGGGTATCATACCAACAACGCCGAAGCAGGACGTCACCTCATGACCTATGAGCTTGGAAAGATACACCTCGGTTATATCTATCTTTCCCAGTCTTGTTTCATAAGCTATCATAACATATCCTCCTATTTTGCTTTAATATTGCGCAGGTTGATTTATTTGCCTACGCTGTATGAGTCAATTGAAAAATAAATATCACTGCAAGAAGAATTATTTACGTTTTCAATTTTATCATTGTAAAAAAGTACGCCGGTTCGGTAGCAAAGCGGTATTATCGGCATTTCGGTCTGCAAAACGCTGCTTAAATCGGCAAGTGTATTTGTGCCTGCGTAAAAGCCGCTTACCAATTCTGCCGCAGTAAGGCTTTGCTCCTCCGTTTGCTGCGTATCGCTTGCGGTGCTTTCGGTGCTGCTCGTTTGCTCCGTTTTTTCGTCCGCTTTTTTCTCGTCTTCCTTTTTTTCAGGCTTTTTTATTCCGTAGGCAGCGCTGCCGCCCTCGGTTACAAGGCTTGAAATATCCATATTCGGCGTTATTGCAACCTCTGCCAAATAAAGCTGAAAATTGCCCGATGACAGTGCCGCAGTGTAATCTGCAAAGCTCTTTTCCGCCACATTAACGGAAATGCCGTACTCCGAAAGCCTGTTTGCAATTATCCTTGCGGCGGTTACGCGCAATCGGTTTTCCTTATTCACAAGCAGCTCAAATTTAAGCTTTTTGCCCGCGCCGTTTGTGCGCACACCTGCACTATCTAACTTATTATATCCTATTTCTTCTAAATTCTCAACAGTTATTTCTTTATTTGCCTGTAAATTTATATTTTGCACAGATTTTACCGCGTCCCACGCGGGGTTGAAAAAGCCGTTTGCGGGCAAAGCGTTGTTAAAATATCCGTCGCGGCATATCTCTTTTCGGTCAAGCCCAGAGGAAATTGCCTGCCGCAGGGCGTTAAGGGAAAGCCGTTCGTCCGATAGGTTCGCACCTATATATATTAAGTGATTTAAGTTTATATTCACCTTTTTTCCGCTCATTCGCAGAATATTTCCGTCGGATATATCGCTGTAGTACATATCCGCCGCGCCTATTTCCACATAGTGCCCCACAGCCTCGCTGTCGGGCGCGTTTATAAGCCTTATTTCTTTTATCGTGCGGTTTTTGCCGGGGTCGTGCTCGTTTGTTATCAGCTTATCTTCGCTGTCGTTAAGCTTAAATCTGCCGCAGCCTATCGGCGGGTGGGTAACACCATCCGAATCGGTTCGGGTATCCGACCCCTTTTTAATAATGGGAAAATCAAGCGTATTTGCAAAATACGGGTCGGCGCGGCCAAGCTTTATTACCACGGTTTTACTGTCTCTAACCGTGGCGGAAAGCGCCTCGTACAGCTTGTGGGCATATTCGGTATTGGATTTTTTTGCAAGATTAAAGGAATAAACCACATCGTCTGCTGTAAGGGCTGAGCCGTCCGAAAAATAGCGGCTTTTAAGGGTCACGGTGCATTCCTTGCCCTTTACCTCGGCGCTTTGCGCCAATGAGTAGCTTATATTATAGGAATTATCGGTTTTTAAAAGCGGCTCGTATAAAAGGCGGCACAGCTGGCGGTTAATATCCGTCGCGGCGGTGTAGGGGTTAAAGGTATCCGCCGCAGAGTACAGCATGGTTAAATAATCTCTGCTGCCCGCAGCCGCAACCGCCGCAGGCGGCTCTGCCGAGGATGAGGTGCTGCCCGGCTTTGCGCGGCAGCCGCATAAGAATATTAAAGCCAATAAAATAATCGCAGCTGTTTTAAGCCTTTTCAAGCGCCTCAATTCCTTTCTTCAATATATATCCGTTCCACTCCCACGGTTTTGCCGCTCGCGCGGTCAATTCCAAAAATGCAGCCGTTAAGCATTTTTCTGCCGTCGGCTTGTTCAAACCGCGCCGCGCCGCCGTTTTTCAGCCTGTCAATAATAATCTCGTTTTTAACCCCTAAGCAGGAGTCGGCAGGTCCTGTCATTCCAAGGTCGGTTATATATCCCGTGCCGTTTTTCAGTATCTGGCTGTCCGCCGTTTGCACATGGGTGTGCGTTCCGAACAGGGTGGATATTTTACCGTCCAAATAAAACCCGAGCGCCCTTTTTTCGCTGGTTGCCTCGGCGTGAAAATCCACAATAATGATTTTTGCGCCGTCAGCCTGTGCTTTTTTTATCAGCTCATCCGCCGCAATAAACGGGTTAGAAGCGGCAACGCGGTCAAGGTAAACCCTGCCCAAAAGATTTATAACCGCAACCGTAGTGTAGCCGAGGTCTGCAAGGCAATACCCCTTGCCCGCAGCGTCCCCCTCCAAATTTGCGGGGCGCAGCACGCAATCGTTTTCATCGAGCAGGCTGTACGCCGATTTTCTTCTCATAGAATGGTTTCCGCCTGTTATAACGTCCGCCCCGCAGGCAAAAAGCATTTCCGCGCTATCAGGCGTTATGCCGTTGCCGTCGGCGGAGTTTTCGCCGTTTATAACGGTAAAATCAATCTTTTTTTCCTTTTTAAGCGTGGGCAGCCATTTTCTTACCGCCTCGCAGCCGAGACTGCCGCAAACATCGCCTATCGCTAATATTTTCAAGCTTTATTACAGTCCTTTTGTTTTGTTGAAAGCGGCGGTTATCGCGTCCATAACGCTCCCTCTGAACGCCGCCCTTTCAAGCGAATGAACGCCCGCTATTGTAGCACCTGCGGGGCTGCAAACCTCGTCCTTTAATTTATCGGGGTGCTTTTCGCCGCCCTGCATTAAGCGTGCGGCGCCAATTACAGTTTGCACGGCGTATTCCTCCGCTTTATCGCGCGCAAGCCCGCACTCAACGCCGGCTGAGGCTAATGCGTCGGCAAACATATAAACAAACGCAGGCCCGCAGCCCGAAAGCGCGCAAACCGCGTCTATCAGCTTTTCGTCGGTCCTATCAACCGTTCCCGCGTGGCGCATACAGTTGCAGAACTCGGTTATTTCATCCATAAACACCCCGTCGGACGCGGCAAAAACCACAACGCCCTCGCCAACCGACACAGGCGTGTTCGGCATTATTCTTATTATGGGGTATTCCTGCCCCAAAAGCTCGGTGTAGCGCGCTATGGGTACACCCGCCACCATCGTTACTATAATAAAGCGGTCGCGCCGCGCGGCAAGCTCCTCTTTAAGCTCTGCAAGCGCTGCGGGCAAAACCTGCGGCTTTACGCCCAAAACTACATATTTTGCCTCGCGCGCCACGGTTTTTGTGTCGGCTGTGCGGCAGCCGAACTCGGTTGCTAAGGACTGCGCTTTAGCTTCGTTTTTATCCGATAAAAGTATCTCGTGCCCGGGCAGTGATTTTCTTACCGCCCGCGCTATTGCCGAGCCCATATTTCCCGTGCCTATAAATCCGAATTTAACCTCTGACATTTTTATTCCCTCCGCTGTTATCTAATGTGCCCGTTTCCGTTTATAACATATTTGTAGGTGTTAAGCTCGCAAAGCCCCATAGGTCCTCTTGCGTGCAGCTTTTGGGTGGATATTCCCATTTCGCAGCCTAACCCGAACTCGCCGCCGTCGGTAAACCGAGTGGACGCGTTTACATAAACCGCCGCAGAGTCTACCCGCGCGGTAAAGTGCGCCGCCGCCGACATATCCTCGGTTACAATGCAATCGCTGTGGTGGGTGGAGTGCAAGGCTATGTGCCGCTCGGCGTCTTCAAGGCTGTCTACCACGCCTACCGCCATTATATAATCCAAAAACTCTGTGTCAAAATCCTCTGCCGCAGCGGGAACGGCGTTTATAATTTTGCAAACCGTTTCATCCCCGCGAATTTCCACGCGGTCCTTAAATATTTCCGCCAGTCTCGGCAAAAATTCCGCCGCAATATCCTTATGCACAAGGCACACCTCAGCCGCATTGCAAACCGACGGACGGGAGGTTTTGGCGTTGTTCACTATTTTAAGCGCCTTTTCAATATCCGCCGATTTATCAATGTAAATGTGGCAAATTCCCGTTCCCGTTTCAATGCAGGGCACGGTAGCGTTTTCAACGCAGGCTTTAATAAGCCCCTTGCCGCCGCGCGGAATAAGCAGGTCAATATACCCATCCGCCGTCATAAGCTCGTTTGCGCTGGCGCGCGTGGTGTCTTCAATAAGGTTTACATAATCTTCCGAAAGACCCGCCGCAGCAAGTCCCTTTTTAAGCGCCGTAACTATTGCGCGGGCGCTGCCGTACGCTTCTTTGCCGCTGCGCAATATGCAAATATTGCCTGATTTAAAGCAAAGCGCCGCCGCGTCGGACGTAACGTTCGGGCGGCTTTCGTAAATTATAGCCACCACGCCCATAGGCACCGATATTTTTTTAATGTCAAGCCCGTCAGCCCGCTTAATATCCTCAAGCACCCTGCCCACGGGGTCGGGCAGCTGCGCTACCGCGCGCATACCGTCCGCCATGGCGGCAATCCGCGTTTCGTCAAGCCTTAGGCGGTCTATCATAACCTCGCTTATTTTGCCGCGGGCGTTTTCAACGTCTTTGGCGTTTGCTTTTAAAATTTCCGCCGCACTTTCGCACAAAGCGTCGGCGCAAAGCATTATCGCCGTGTTTTTCCGCTCGGTCGTAAGCGGAGCGGAGGAAAGCTCCAATGCCTTTGCTTTTTTAAGTATTTCCATAGTAGTCATTCTTTTTTCACGCCTTTTTTGCCAAAAATTTTGTTCCCACGTTTTTGCCGTCCACAATATCGTAAAGCAGCTTCGGGTTTTTGCCGTTTGCTATTACCATATCTATTCCCGCGGCGTTTGCGGTTGCGGCAGCCTTTAATTTTGTGGTCATACCGCCCGTGCCGAGCTTTGAGCCCGCCCCGCCCGTCATTTTTTCTATTTCGGGCGTTATTTCTTCAACCACGTCTATAAGCCGCGCGTTTTCATCCTTGTGCGGGTCGGCGGTGAAAAGCCCGTCTATATCCGAAAGCAGTATAAACAGGTCGGCGCCTACCGCCTTTGCCACTATCGCGCCCAAGGTATCGTTATCACCTATGACTATTTCGTCGGTTGAGATGGTGTCGTTCTCGTTTATAATCGGCAGCACGCCCAACTGCAAAAGCCTTAATATTGTGTTTTCAAAATTATGCCTGCGGTTTTCGTGCTCCACATCGTCGCCTGTTATAAGTATCTGCGCTACGGTGTGGTTATACTCGGCAAAGAGCTTATCATAGGTATACATAAGCTCGCACTGTCCTACCGCCGCCGCTGCCTGACGTGTGGGTATATCGCGCGGCTTTTCAGGGAGTGACAGCTTACCCACGCCCATGGCAATAGCGCCCGAGGACACAAGTATTATTTCGTTCCCCGCGTTTTTCAGGTCGCTCATAATTTTGCAAAGCTCCTCAACCCGCTTTATATTAAGCAGCCCCGAGGGGTGCGCCAGAGTTGATGTTCCTATTTTTATTACAATTCGCATTTTCCCGTCTCCGTCTTTTTACATATACTTTTATATTATAACGCATTGCAAGCCCGATTTCCACTGTTATTTTTAAAAAATCATATTTACGGTTGTACAAGTGTCAATGATGGGTGACACTTTTAACAATTACGCATTTATTTTTATACGAAAAATAATTGAAAAAATTACCGCTATGTATTATAATATAAAAGAATATCTTTATAAGGAGAAACAACAGTGGCTTTTCCGCTTGAAAACATAAGAAATTTTTGCATTGTAGCGCATATAGACCACGGCAAATCTACCCTTGCCGACCGCCTTTTGGAGCTTACGCAATCGGTAGCCGAGCGCGATATGGAAGAACAGATACTTGACAGTATGGACTTAGAGCGCGAGCGCGGCATTACCATAAAAGCCCACGCGGTAACGCTTTACTACAAGGCGAAGGACGGCAAGGAATACGAGCTGAACCTTATTGACACCCCCGGGCACGTTGACTTTAACTACGAGGTTTCGCGCTCGCTCGCGGCGTGCGAAGGCGCGGTGCTTGTGGTGGACGCGTCCCAAGGAATAGAGGCGCAGACCCTTGCCAACACCTATTTGGCGGTGGATCACGGGCTGGAGCTTTTGCCGGTTATAAATAAAATAGACCTGCCCTCGGCAGAGCCCGAGCGGGTGAAGAAGGAAATTGAGGACGTTATAGGTATTCCCGCAGAGGACGCGCCTATGATATCCGCCAAGACGGGGCTTAACGTTGAAGAGGTATTAGAGCGCATTGTTACAGATATTCCGTCCCCTAAGGGCGACAGGTCAGCCCCGCTTAAAGCGCTTGTTTTCGATTCCTACTACGACCCGTACAAGGGCGTTGTGGTTTATTTCAGGGTGGTAAGCGGCAGGCTTAAAACCGGCGATAAAATTAAAATGATGGCGACGGGCGCCGATTTCGATACGGTTGAAATAGGCAGAAAGCGCGCAACATATATGGAGCCGTGCGATACGCTCGAGGCGGGCGAGGTTGGCTACCTTACCGCATCAATCAAAACGGTGGACGAAGCGCGCGTGGGCGATACCGTAACCCTTGCCGAAAACCCTGCGGACACACCGCTTGAGGGCTACAGAAAAGTAAACCCCGTAGTGTTCTGCGGAATTTACCCGGCAGACGGCGCAAAATACCCCGACCTTCGCGAGGCGCTTGAAAAGCTGAGCCTTAACGACGCGTCGCTGCTTTTCGAGCCCGAAAGCTCAAAGGCGCTCGGTTTCGGTTTCCGCTGCGGCTTTTTGGGGCTTTTGCATATGGAAATTATTGAGGAACGGCTTGAGCGCGAATATAACCTTGACCTTGTTACCACCGCGCCGAGCGTTGAGTATAAATTCCTGCTTACAAACGGTGAGACCGTAACGGTGGATAACCCCACCAACTACCCCGACCCCGCGGTTATAGCCGAGGCGCTTGAGCCCGTGGCGGACGTGCATATTTACAGCCCGAGCGAATACGTGGGCGCAATTATGCAGCTTTGCGAGGAGCGCCGCGGCGCATATACCGATATGAAGTATATGGGCGACAGGGTGGATATACACTATGTAATGCCTATGGGCGAAATTGTTTACGATTTCTTTGACGCGCTTAAATCCCGCACAAAGGGCTACGCAAGCTACGATTACGAGGCAAAGGGCTATGAAAAATCAAAGCTTGTAAAGCTTGACGTTATGCTTGCGGGCGACGTGGTGGACGCGCTTTCGTTTATAGTTCATTCCGATAATGCTTACAACAAAGCCCGCCGCATTGCCGAAAAGCTGAAAGATTACATTCCGCGCCAGCTTTTTGAAGTACCTATACAGGTGGCGGTTTCGGGCAAGATAATCGCGCGCGAAACGGTCAAAGCGCTCAGAAAAGACGTTCTTGCCAAGTGCTACGGCGGCGATATAACCCGAAAGAAAAAGCTGCTTGAAAAGCAGAAAGAGGGTAAAAAGCGTATGCGCCGCTTAGGCTCGGTTGAAGTTCCGCAAGAGGCGTTTATGGCGGTTTTAAAGCTTGACGAATAAGGAGAGTATTAAAAAAATGACAAGAGCAGAAAGACATAAGGCTATAGTAAAGCGAAGAATTTTTATCGGAGTGTGCCTTTGCGTACTGGCTTTGCTTGTACTTCTTATAATATTTGTTTTAAAGGCGGCGTTCGGCAGTAAAAAGGACGGCGGCTCAGATGTCTCGCAGGGCAGCAGCACCGTAAGCGAGTCGGTATCGGATGTATCGAGCGAAGACCCCACGCCGAGCTATCCCGCAACAGGACCTAACGGGCTTGACGCGAATTATGAACAGCTTTTGCTTGTAAACGCACAAAACCCGCTGCCAGAAAATTACGATTACGAGGGCAACCTCACCGAAATTCCCACCAAATATATAAACGGTATGTTAAAGCAGATTGATAAAAACGTATGGCCGTATATGCAGGCAATGATAGACGCCCAAAGAGAAACCCAGACAGATTCAAAAAACTGGCTTTACGTGCGCTCGCCCTACCGCTCCTATTCAACCCAGAAAATGCTTTTCACGCAGGAAACCGAAAAATGGCTTAAAACAGGGCTTTCAAGCGAGGCGGCGGAAACCAAAGCGGCAACCATAGTTACCCGCCCCGGTACAAGCGAGCACAACACGGGCTTTTCTGCTGATTTCAACATTGCGGAGGACAGCTTTGAAAGCACTCCCATGTTCACATGGATGCAGGAGCACGCCGCAGATTACGGCTTTGTGCTGCGTTTCCCCAAGGGCAAAGAAAGCATAACGGGAATAACCTATGAATCCTGGCACTACCGCTTTGTGGGAATAAACAACGCAAAGGAAATGAACAGGCTTAATATGTGTCTTGAAGAATACGTTGAATATATGAACAATAAGAAAAAATAGTTTAAAAGCAAAAATCGGAGTTTACAGGTAAATCCCTGCAAACTCCGATTTTTATACAAATTCATTCATATTGCCGTCGTACAGCATATAACGCACAGTCGTAAAATATGTCGGCGGCGTTTTTGTTTGCTCAAAAAACGCGCTCATAATAAGCGAGGGGTTAAGGTTGCCGTTATTCCCCGCCGCCAAAATAAACTGCGCGGTATTCCCCGCAAACTCAAAGGATCTTATGCTCGGTATTATATCAAAATCCTTTGTGCCGCCGCGTTTATCACGCTTTTGGCAAATAACGCTTTTCTGCGATAAAAATTTTTCAAGCTCGGGGAAAATTTCGCCGCTGTCAAATTGCAGGCGGTAGCCCGCAAAGCAAATATCCTTTGTGGGTAAGGCGGGCTCTGCCGCGCGGATAAACTCGATACCGGGAACAGACACGCCGTTAAGCCTTTGGGGCAAGGTATCAAACGGGTAATTATCGTCCGTTAAGCGTATGTCAATTATCTCATACAGCCCCTCAAACCCGAGCGACAGCGGCACGGCGTAGTTAATATAAATGCGCTGATTAAAGCCCTCGGTGTACCACACGGGAATATCCGCCCGCGTAATAATGCGGCTCATAAGGCGGTTCATATCAAGGTGAGAGACGAACTTCATTCGGTCGGTCTTGGTGTAAAAAATTCTAACGTTTTTCAAAGCAAACGCCCTCCCCATAGCGCGCAGCGCCGCACGCCGAGCATTTTTCGCGGCAATTGGGCGTGGTAACGCCCGCGTGAGATGCCTTGTTTTCGGATATTAAAAAGCTCTTTGAAACGCCGTAATCAAGGTGCTCCCACGGCATAATTTCATCATATTCACGCCGGCGCGCGGTGTAAAAATCGGGGTCAATGCCGCACTCCTTAAATATTTCGAGCCATTTTTCAAGGCTGAAATATTCCGACCAGCTATCAAACTTGCAGCCCTTTCTAAAAGCCGTTTCAATAACATCCGATAACCGCCTGTCCCCTCTTGCTAAAACGCCCTCCATATAGCTTGTTGCCGAATCATGCCAGCTTATGTTTACCTTGCGGTTTTTATTACAATTACGTAAATAATACTGGCGGCGCTCTGTTTCCTCTTTGGAAATTTGCGGTTCAAACTGAAAGGGCGTAAAAGGCTTGGGAACAAAGGTGGAAACGCTTATCGAAACCGAAACGGGCTTGCCTTTGGGTTTGTTTTCTTGGTGATAATAAAGGTCTACTATTTTCTGCCCCAGTGCCGCAATGCCCTCTAAATCCTCGTCGGTCTCTGTGGGCAGCCCCAGCATAAAATAGAGCTTTACCGCCGTATAGCCGCCCTCAAAGGCGGTAAGGCAGGTGCGGAAGATTTCGTCCTCCGTCACATTTTTATTTATAACGTCGCGCAGCCTTTGCGTGCCCGCCTCGGGCGCAAAGGTCAGCCCGCTTTTTCTTATGTGGTTGGTCTTTTGCAAAAGCTCCTTTGAAAAATTATCAATTCTGAGCGACGGCAGCGAAAGGCTTATGTGCTTAGGCTCTGTCCATTCAAGCATTTTTTCGAGCATAGGCTCTAATTTGGTGTAGTCGCTTGTGCTGAGTGATGAAATTGAAATTTCATCATACCCCGTATTTTCACAGGTGGCTTTTGCCTGCGCGTTTATAACGTCCACGCTTTTTTCGCGCACGGGGCGGCAAATAAAGCCCGCCTGACAAAACCGACAGCCGCGAATACACCCGCGGAAAATTTCCTGCACGGCGCGGTCGTGTATAACCTCAATAAAGGGAACAACAGGCTTTGCGGGGAAATAGCAGGAGTCCAGGTCCTTTATAATTCTTTTGCGTATTTTCGCAGGCGCGCCGTCAAGCGGGGTTATCGCCTTAACCGTGCCGTCGGCATTATAGCTTATATCATAAAGCGAGGGAACGTATACCCCCTCAATTTGGGCTGCGGCGCGCAAAAATTCGCGCTTGCTTTTGCCCTGCTTTTTATACTCTTTATAAAGGTCTATAACCTCTAAATCCACCTCTTCGCCCTCGCCCAAAAAGAAAAGGTCGAAAAAGTCGGCTATCGGCTCTGCGTTGCTGCAGCAAGGTCCGCCCGCCACAACAAGGGGTGAAAGCTCGGTGCGGTCGGCGGCGCGAAGCGGCACGCCCGCAAGGTCGAGCATATTTAAAATATTGGTGTAGGACATTTCGTATTGCAGCGTAAAGCCTATAAAATCAAAATCGCGTATACTGTCGCGGCTTTCAAGCCCGAAAAGCGGAATGTTTTTCTCGCGCATTATTTTCTCAAAATCCTCGCACGGGGCAAAAACGCGCTCGCACCAAATATCGTCGCGCTCGTTAAACTGGGAATAGAGTATTTTTATTCCCAAATGCGACATTCCTATTTCGTATGTATCGGGAAAGCAGAACGCAAACCGCACGTCTACCTTGTTTTTATCCTTCACAACGCTGTTTATCTCGCCGCCCGAGTATCTGCCGGGCTTTTGCACCGAAAGCAGCAGTCTTTCAAATTCTTTATCGTCCATTTTTTATCTCCGTCTTTTAAGATTCCTCAAAGGAATTAAAAACATCCTTTTCGAAATTTGCCGCGGTAACCGCGCCCGAGCCGCCGTCAAACATAGAGTTTTTCATATAAACCGCAGCGATTGAATTTACGGGGTCAATCCAGAAATGGGTTCCGTAAGCGCCGCTCCAGCCAAACGCCCCCACAGGGAGAAAACGGTAATTTTCGCTTGTTATAACCCTCACGCCAAGCCCCCAGCGCTCGTTACCAGGCATTATGCTTTCGGGCACCTGCGGTGTGGAAATAAGCTTTACCGCCATTTCGGAAATAACGCGGTTTCCGTTTATTACGCCCTTGTTCAACAGCATTCGCGCAAAGGATACATAATCGCCGAGAGAGGATATCAGCCCCGCTCCGCCAAGATAATGCGTTACGGGTACATTCTCGAAAACGCAGCCTTTTTTCATTTCGGCAACTCCGCTTTTGCCGTTTTCCTTTTTATGCATGGGGATTATTCTTTCCCATTGCCCATTATCCGGGGCAAAAACCGTATCGCGCATTCCGCACGGGTCTGTAACATATTTCTTCACAAAATCCGCATAATTCATACCGGAAATCACTTCTGAAATTCTTGCAAGCACGTCAAACGCGGCGGTAGCGTTGTACTGATTTTTTGTATACGGCTCAAAGCCGAGACCTGTGCCGGAATAATAATCAACCGTGTCTTTAAGGGTTTTATTCGTCTCGTCGGAAAGTTCATTTGCGTAAAATTCCCCGCTGCTGCCCGAAACCAAACCGGACGTATGCGTAAGCAGGTGCTTTACCGTAAGCACGGTTTGGGATTTACGCACCTTTTCCGCCTTACCGTCAATCATTTCGGCTATATACATATTTTTGAATTGCGGAAGATATTTTTCTACCGGGTCGTCTATTTCCAAAAGTCCTTTATCGTACAGCGTCATTACGGCAACGGCTGTTACCGGCTTTGTCATAGAAGCCATTCTGAAAAGTGTGGAGTCATTCGGCGGGGTTTTATCTTCTGCCGAAAGAGTTCCGAAATGTGCCTTGAAAAGTGTTTTATCGGGGCTTATTACCGAAACGGACACGCCGCTGATATTATTGTTTTTAATATCGCTTTCCATTCTTTCTGTGATATTTTGGGATAAAGCGTCTATTTTGATTTTTTTCATAAGCAGTCTTCCTTTTAACTTTTGTATTAAACACGAATTTATTCGTGTGAAAAGGCGGGGTAGCTTGTCCTGTCCGCCTCGGTTATTTCGCGCATCACCCTGCACGGAACGCCCACGGCAACCACATTTTCGGGTATTGGTTTTGTAACGACGCTGCCCGCGCCGATAACCGTGTTATCGCCTATTTCAACGCCCGCCAGTATTACAGAACCCGCGCCTATCCATACGTTATTTTCTATTGTAATCGGCTTTGCAATTTCCACGCCCGCTTTTCGTATTTCGGGGTCGATTGCGTGCTCGGCTGTGGTAAAGCAGCAATTCGGCGCAACGAAAGCATTATCGCCGAATGTCACCTTTGCACCGTCGGTGATTATCATACCGTGATTGGAATAGAAATAATCGCCGATGCTTATATTGTAGCCGTAATCGCACCAAAAAGGCGGGGTAATAACGGTATCTTTGCCCATTTTCCCCAATAGTTCCTTTAAAATTTCCGATTGCGCCGCCCTGTCGTCAGGGCTTAATTGATTATATTTAAAGCATTTTTCTTTACCCTTGCGGATTTCCGCTTCGTATGCAGGGTTGCGGCAGCCTTGAAAAAAGCAATTTATCGGAACTATCGGTTTTTCGTCCATATTAAATTTCCTTTGTATAATTATTAAATTAAATTATACAATATTTCTGCATTTATTACAACTACATTTTAATAACGCTTATAACAATAAGGTAAAGCGCCGTTATAAAAAGCGAAATGTTCACTTTACCGTGAAAGCAGAGGTAAACCGCGGCGAAAAGCACCGCTGCGGCAAGCGATAAATTTATTATACGCATTGTAAGCGCAGCTTTTTCGGGGGTTCTTCTGCAGGTGAGCAGCGAAAAAAGCACCGTTCCGCCGTCAAGCCCCGTTACGGGCAGCATATTGAAAGCGCAAATTAAAAGGTTTATAAGCGCGCACACAAGCACAGGCTCGTTTTTATAGGCAAGAAAATTAAACCAAAGCGTGAAAAACAGCACCAAATTGACCGCAGGGCCTGCAAGCGCCACGGCAATTTCCTTTTTACGCGAGCAGCCGAACGCAGTGGTTATTTCCACCGCCGCAGGCACAAGGCGCACGCGCTTTGGCGAGCAATCGAGTATCCACATAGCAAGCAAATGCCCGCCCTCGTGCATTACAACCGCAAAAATAAGGGGTAGTGCATAGCCCGTTCTGTCAAATGCGAGCATGGCGGTAATAACGGCGGAAAACAGAAAGGATACGTAAAATTCCGTTCCCAAAAGCTTAAACCTCAACTATGTCACCGCCCGCCGTTTCTATTACTTCCTTTATATCTGTCTCCGCGCAAAGCGACGTACCGTACCAGTCCTTAATTCCGCCGTAGCAATCCTTAAAAAAATATTTCATTAAGGTAAGCGCCGCCAGAAATATCAAAACGACCGCAGCCTCCGCAATTATAATGCCTGCAAAGCCGTAATTATTCACCTTTTCGTTTTCTTCCATAATTCCCACTCCCTATTTAATATATATCCTAAAGAGCGGGAAATAATTACATATTTAAGCCTTACTCCGCAAGCTCCCTGCCGCCCTGCCAGATTATAAGCACTGTGCCGTTTTTAACGCTTATCTCTGCGGGGGAATCGGTAAATTCATTGCTTGTTCCTAAGGGAAAGCTGTAGTCAAGCTCTGTGTTTTCAAGCGGGTAAAGCAACCCCTTAAGGGTTACGCCGAGCGCCGCGCCGCTCATTGCAAAAACAGATACCGTTCCGTCGCCGCCGCAAAGCCCTATTTTTGAATTTGTAATGCAGCAGGCGGTATATCCGTTAAAGCAAAGGTAACCTCTTCCGCCGCGGCGGGATATATAGCAAAGCGTTTGGTAATTTGCAAAGGTGTGGTCGGGTCTGCCGCCCACGCCGCCGTATATTACAAATTCCGTATACCCGCGCTCAAATCCCGTTTTTACGGCAAGCATGGTGTCGGTATCGTCCTTCATTACAGGGTGCTTTATAACCTCTGCACAATCCGGCACAAACCCGAGCGAATCAAAATCGCCCACGGCAATATCCGGCAAAACCCCGAATTTTTCAAGATGATTTATACCCGAATCCGCCGCAATAACAATATCGCCGTCCGCTTTTACAAATTTGTCGGGCAGACCGTCCGCCGCACCGAAAATATAACAAATTCCCATTAAAAATTCTCTCCCGTATTTAAAATGTTGTATTGAAAAAAGCTTTCGTGAGTGTATAATATTATTGTAACAGAAAAAACGAAAAAAACAATTACATTTTTCACGGCGGGGTATAAAATGAACGCAACTCTTAAAAAAACTCTTATAATTTCGGGCGCGGCGCTCGTGGCGGTCGCCGCAGCGGCAGCGGCGGTGCTTATAATTTTAAAGGCAAGCGCCAAAGCCACGGGCGCAGGGCTTGAAAGCTCATCCTCCGAGCTTTTAGATAACGGCATACATCTTGTTATAACCGAGCCGAAAGAGGAAAGCACCGAAGTAACCGAGCCCGATTTTACCTTTGCTGGCACGTCCGACCCCGCCGCACCGCTTACCGTAAACGGCAAGGCGATAAAGCGCGCCCGAAACGGCGCTTTTACATACGGCGTTACGCTTAATACGGGCGAGAACACATTTACATTTGAGCATAAGGGCGAAAAAAAGGTGTATACCGTTAATTACAGGTACGTTATTATAGAAAGCTACTCGCCGAGCGCGGCACAAACCTACACGAGCGGCTCTACGCTTGCGGTAAGCGCTGCGGCGCGCAAGGGCAGCGAGGTCACGGCGACTTTAAACGGCGAGGTGCAAAAGCTCACTGCGGCAAATAACGGCGGCAATGAAAAATCGGATTTCATTACATATAACGGCGTTTTCAAGCTGCCGGGAGATAACGCGCGGGATCTTAACCTCGGAAAAATCGTTTTTAAAGGCACGCATAGCGGTAAAAGCGAAAGCTTTTCCTCGGGCGATATAACCTGCAAAAAAAGCGACGCCGTGGTAGATTACGACCCCGCCGCCACCCCCACGGGCGGCAGATATATGAATGTCGGCTCGGGCTATATTGCCGAAATAGCTGTAGAGACCGCCGAGACCTTTGACGGCAACGTATCAGACGCGGCATTAAAAAACGGCTCGGTAGATTGGTCAAGACCCACCAATAACTACCTGCCGCGCGGAACGGTCGATTATTGCTCGCCGAATTATGTCATATACGAAGCCAAGGGGAATAAAAACGAATATATCACCCTGCGCGCGGGCTACCGCGTATACAGGCAGAAAAAGGATAAGCCGTATACCGATTTTAAGCAGATAACGCGGCAGTACATAGGCAAATTGCCCGACCACAACGAAATAAGGGCGGCGGCGTTTGAAAATAACGGCACACATACCGTTCTGACCCTTGATACCGACTGGAAAGCACCCTTTTATTTTGACATTTCACCGCAGAAATACACAAACCCATCTACCCAAGATTACAGCGTTTCGGACGTCACCTTTCAATATATTGATATAACGTTTTGCTATGCAACCGTGTTTGAGGGGGAAATTTCAGTACCGGCAGATAACCCGATTTTTAAAGAGGCGCGGCTTATTAAAAATATGAACGCCGATAAAAGCGCCGTGCGCGATTACACCCTGCGGCTCTACCTTAAAAAGCAGGGCGGGCTTTACGGCTGGGACTGCGCCTATAACAGCGCAGGTCAGCTTGTATTCACGTTTTTAAACCCCAAAAAGGTTACCGCGGCGGATAACGAATACCGCACAGACTTAAGCGGCGCTAAAATTTTAGTGGACGTGGGCCACGGCGGCAAGGACAGCGGCGCCGTTCATAACGGCGTTAAAGAAAGCGCGGTGAATTTAAAGCTTGCCTATAAAATAAAGGCGGAGCTTGAAAAGACCGGGGCTAAGGTCATAATGACCCGAACGACCGATACTATCGGCTCGTGTGATGAAAAAATCGCGATTATAAAACGCGAAAAGCCCGATTTCTGCGTAGCGGTGCATCACGATTCATCATCGGACGGCGGCAAAAAGGGCTTCGGCTCGTATTATTCAAATGTCTTTTCCAAGCGGGCGGCGGAGCGTATATTGGCGCAAACCGAAAATTCGGTCTCCGTCTACTCGGGCAGCGAATTTACATTTAAGTGGCACTACTACTTTATGTGCCGCCAGACCGTCTGCCCCGTAGTGCTTACGGAAAACGGGTATATGTCCAATTCAGGCGACCTTGCGGCAATAACGAACGACGCCGCAAACACCGAAAAAGCCAAGGCAATAACCCGCGGAATAGTAGATTATTTTAATTCTATACAGTAAGCAATTATATATAAAACCGCAACGCCTAAAATTTTCGGAAAATCCGTAATTATTAAAAAGCAAGCCTTTATCAAAGTTCACTTTAGGTAAGGGCTTGCTTTTATGTATTATTAACTTATTTTAAGTCTAAGCCGCAGCTTATCGCTTATCATCGCGATAAACTCGCTGTTGGTCGGCTTGCCGCGGTCATTCTGAATGGTGTATCCGAAATACGAGTTTAAAACATCTATATCACCCCTATCCCATGCCACTTCTATTGCGTGGCGTATTGCCCTTTCAACACGTGAGGAGGTTGTCCCGTGGTTTTTGGCGACTGTCGGATACAAAAGCTTTGTGACGGAATTTATAATTTCGCTGTTTTTGACTGATAAAATTATTGCCTCTCTCAAATAATGATACCCCTTTATATGCGCCGGAACTCCTATCTGATGAATAATTTCCGTCACCATAAGCTCAAGCTCCGGGTCAGTCACTACGTTATCCTTAACCACAACCGGCGAAATTTCGTTTTTCCACCCCGAAAGACGAATTATTCTTTCCGCCATTGTGTTTATATCAAACGGCTTTAAAAAATAATAGCTGGCTCCCGCGTTCAGCGTTTCCTTTTCAAGCCGTGAATTATCAAAGCTTGACATTGCCATAACCATAGGTCTCTCCTTAACGTCAAATTTCTTTATTCCGTCAAGCACGCCCAAAATGTCCTGATTCTGCATAAAGATGTCCGCAAGCACCACATCAGGCTTTTCCGTCTTGATTTTTTCAAGCAAACGTGCGCCGTCCTTTTCGCACATTATCACTTCCATTCCGTAGCCCTGCAGCGCTTTTTCGCAATTTTTTCCCAGCTCTGTTCCGTCTTCCGCAATTACAATTTTCAGTCGTTTTCCCATCTTTTGTTCCTCCAATATTTTATTGTTTTACATATATTACCACATTCTTTCAAAAATTGCAAGTGTTAATACAAAAATAGTGCTAATATTAGCAAAAATAACATTAAAATACTGTTTATTTCATCATTCGACAGCATTTCTTAGCAAATTTAACAGCAAATTTTTCACCTAAAATAAAAAAAGACTGCAAAATATGCAGTCAGAAAAAATTTATCAAAATCAGATTGGTGACGCTTGCTTTTATAACAGCCTCAACCGAAAAGCTCGGATTCCGCTTTTGCGCAAAGATAATGATACACGGGCAAATGCAGCTCCTGCACCTTAAAGGTCTCGGTTTCGGGAACGCAAATGCAAATATCCGCCTTTTCTTTAAGCAGCCCGCCATTTGCGCCTGTAAGCGCAATAACGGTAAGTCCGAGCGCTTTGCCCACCTCGGCGGCGGCAACGCAGTTTGCGGAATTACCCGAGGTGCTTATGCAAAGCAGCATATCCCCGCGGTTACCAAGCCCCATAAGCTCCTGCGCATACACAAGCTGCGGGTCAACGTCATTGCAGAACGCAGAGTTAAGCCCCGTAAGCGACGGCAGCGGTATTGCGGGAACGGCGAGCTGTAATTTTGAGAGTACATCCTCGCCGAGGGCGGGGTTAAGCCGCAGCATTTCCGCCTTTTTTTCGGGGGTTATGGGTCGGCGGCTCAAAAAACCCTTCATCAGCTCGCCTGTTATATGCTCGCAATCGGCGCAGCTGCCGCCGTTGCCGCAAAGCAAAAGCTTATTGCCCGCCTTAAAGCCGGAAATCAGTATTTCCGCCGTTTTTTCTATTTCTTCGGCGCAGCTTTTAAGCGTGGGGTATCTTTTCAATAATTCTTCCATATTTCAAATCTCCTTATCATAAAAGCGCCGTGGCTATAGCCGCGTAATCGCCTATTTTTTCGCCCAGCTCTGCGGGTAAAATCTCGCAGCATCCCGCCGCCTGCGGCAAAGCCTCTTTTTCTATAACCTCTTCGGCATATTTTCTTAAAAGCTGCTCGGAGCGCGCAAACACGCTGCCTATAACTATTTTTTCGGGGTTCAGTATGTCAATAAGCACCGAAAGCCCCGCACCTAAATGCTCGCCGCAAACCTTATAAACATTTATTGCGGTTTCGTCCCCCGCGTTTGCAGCCTCGGCAATAGCCTTTGCGGTTATATCGCCCTCGTTCATACCCTTTTTAAAGTAGGCGGGCTGTTTGCCGCTTTGCAGAGCCTCCAGCGCCATACTGTAACCGAGCTTCGCTATACCGCCGCCGCTGCAAAAGCCCTCAAACGAGCCTGCCTTGCCGTAGCCTACAGGTCCGAAGCGTTCAAGGCGAATGTGCCCTGCCTCGCCCGCGTTATCGTTCGTGCCGGTGTAAAGCCTGCCGTTTAAAATAAGCCCCGCGCCGAGCCCCGTGCCGAAGGTAAGGAAGACCATATTTTCCGCTCCCCTGCCCGCACCGAATTTCCACTCGGCAACGGCGCAGGCGTTGGCGTCGTTTTGCAGCAGTGCCGACACTCCGAAATGCCGCGACAGCTGCTCGGAAATATGTACCTCGTTCCACCCGGGAAGATTGGGCGGCCCTAAAATTACACCCTTGCGGGAATCAAGCGGTCCGCCGCAGGATATTCCTATTTTTTCGGGTTTTTCGCCGTCTAAAATATTTTCAGCCGACTTTATCAGGCTCTCTATCATTTCCTCGGGCGAAATATCAAAGCGGGTGGCGCACTTTTCCTTTTTTAAAAGCTTAATATTTCCGCCCCGTACCTCCGCCGTCATGACGGCGCACTTTGTTCCGCCTATATCAAAACCGAGTATCAAATCTTCCACCGTCTTTCGTCAGTTATTGCTTTTCTTCACCGTCGGCAAGAAATTTTCTGTAGCCCTCGCCGTACTGCACGCATCGAGAAACGCGGCTTAACGTAGCCGATGATATATCGGTTTCTTCTATAACCTGATTATATGTTTTGCCCTCAATTAAAAGCCGCGCGGCGTAAATGCGCTGCGCCATTTGCTCAATTTCTTTATTTGTGCACATATCGCTGAAAAGCTCGCGGCAATCCTCTCTGGTTTTGAGCGACAATATAAGGTCGTATAAATCGTCTATCATCTTATTATCGGTGCTTTTAATATTCATATACTACACGCTTTCAAGTGATTTATTTAAAAAGCTCTTTGTTTTATCCGACTGCGGCTTGCCGAAAACCTCCTCGGGTGTGCCCGATTCTTCAACCACGCCGTCCGCCATAAACAGCACCTTATCCGATACATTGCGGGCAAATTCCATTTCGTGGGTCACCACTATCATAGTGCTGCCGGTGCTTTTAAGGTCCTTTATTACCCTTAAAACCTCGCCGGTAAGCTCGGGGTCGAGCGCGCTTGTGGGTTCGTCAAAGCAGAGTATATCGGGTTCAAGCGCCAGCGCCCTTGCTATTGCCACGCGCTGCTGCTGCCCGCCCGAAAGCCGGCAGGGGTAGCTGTTTATCCTATCGGCAAGCCCCACGCGCGCTATTAACTCGCGCGCCTTTTTTTCCGCCTCATCCTCGGTCATTCTTTTAAGCAAAACGGGAGCTAATGTTACATTTTTAAGCACGCTGTACTGCGGGAAAAGGTTGAAGGACTGAAATACAAGCCCGAAGTGCAGACGGTTAAGCCGTATTTCATTCTCCGTAGGTTTTTTCGCCGCGTCGCCGTCGAATAATACTTTTCCGCCGACCGATATAGTGCCGCTCTCGGCAAATTCAAGGAAATTAAGGCAGCGCAAAAGGGTCGTTTTACCGCTGCCCGAAGACCCTATAATTGAAAGCACCTCGCCTTTTTCAAGCGAAAAGCTTATTCCCTTTAACACCTCGGTCTTGCCGAAGTTCTTTTTTATATTTTTAACTTCCAAAACTGACATTGTTACACCTCAGGCGTTAAAATAGCTAAGTTTCTTTTCTATGTAGCCGAAAAGCAGGGTAAGTATTCCGCTGAAAGCAAGATAAAAAATACCCGTCATAAACAGCGGCCAGATAATCGCCGCGCCCTTTATAAAGGTCTGCCCCGCCCAAATAAGCTCATAAACCGCGATTATGCGGGCAAGCGAGGTATCCTTAACAAGCGTGATTATTTCATTGCTCATAGGCGGCACAATGCGCTTTATAACCTGCAAAAGCACTATTTTGAAAAATATCTGGCTGCGGGTCATACCCAAAACCTGACCCGCCTCAATCTGCCCTTTGGATATGCTCTCAATTCCGCCGCGGTAAATTTCGGAAAAATAGCAGGCATAGTTTATTATAAACGCTGCGAGTGCCGCTGTCAATCTTCCGTTTGCACCGCCGCCCCAAATATTATTGTCAAACAAAATACCGGGGCCGTAGTATATTATTAAAAGCTGGAGCATAAGCGGCGTGCCGCGCACTATCCATACAATCGTTCTTATAAGGGCTTTTAGCGGAATAAAGCGGCTCATTGAGCCGAACGCAATTATAAGCCCCAAGGGCAAAGCGCCGAGGAGCGTAACAGCAAATATTTCAAGCGTTTTTAAAAAGCCGCCGCAAAGCGTGGGTATTACCGTTTGTAACATAAATATATAATTCCTTTTTTACAGTACAAGGCAGGCAGAGAAAACTCCCCCTGCCTGTCAAATTAAATTTTTACTTTTGCTCGATTACGGCTTCCTGAACGCCGTATGTAGCAGCGGTTTCTTTCATAGAGCCATCAGAATACGCTTTCTTGAAGAAATCGTTGAGCTTTTCTGCTAAATCAGAGCCCTTGCGGAAGCCTACGCCGAAATCTTCTTCATCAGCTACGCCTACGGTGTAAGCTAAGTTTTCATAGCTTGTGCCCTCGCCTATCATAGCGCCCGCCATAAGCAGGTCTATAACCGCCGCGTCGCTTGTTCCCGCGTTAACCTCCATAAGCGCGTCGGACTGTGCGCCTACGGCCGTTACACTGTAGCCAAGCCCTTTAAGCGCCTTTTCTCCGGCAGAGCCGGCCTCGGCTGCAAATTTAAGATCCTTAACGCTTTCAACCGTCTTATACTTATCGGCTAAGTCCTTTTTAACCACTACAACCTGCGTGTTCTTGCAGTAAGCGTTTGAAACCTCCATGCCGTTCTTAACCTCGTCGGTTATCGTCATACCGTTCCATACGCAGTCAATGCTCTTGCCCTTAAGTTCCATTATTTTGTTATCCCACTCGATAACAACAAATTCCGCCTTAACGCCAAGCTCCTTTGCAAACGCCTTTGCCATATCCGCGTCAAATCCTATCCATTCGCCGCTGCCCTTGGTCTTTTCATAATCCATAGGAGCGTAATCGGTTATACCTATAACCAGCTTGCCTTTTTCCTTTACATACTCGCTGTCGGTTTGATCCTTGCTTTTTCCGCAGGCGGTAAACATAACCGCGAGACACACACACATTACCATTGCCAATATTTTTTTCATTTTTCTGCACCTCTGTTTAAGTTGTTGTCTGTATTATACTTCATTACGATAAAGTTGTAAAGTGTTTTTTTAATTTTTTTCAAACTTTTAGGGTTTAGAATAAATGTTATAAATATTTCGACATTATTTTGGTATATATTCCACAATGTAGCATTTGTTTAAGAAGAAATTTGACAAACGGCGCGGATTATGTTATATTATTTTTTATATCAAACATTAGGTGGAGATAATATATGTCAATATCTGTTTCCGAACAGAAGACCGCAGAGGAAATTGCGGAAAAATTTAATCTTCCCGGCGAAATTACAGGCTGCGAGTGCTTCGGCAGCGGTCATATAAACAGTACGTTCTTGCTTGAAATGGCAGAGGGCGGCGAAAAGAAGAAATACATACTTCAGGCAATAAACACCAATGTTTTCAAAAACATTTGCGCGGTTATGGAAAACATAGACCGCGTAACCGCACATATTAAAGAAAGCGCGGCGGACGGAGAAAAGATAATCGACTTTTTAAGGTCGGAGGACGGGCATACATATTATATAGACGAAAATAAAACCTTTTGGCGAATTTATGAGTTTATAGATAATTCGGTAAGCATTGATCTGCCCGAGAGCGACGAGGACTTTTACCAGTGCGCTTTAGCGTTCGGTAAATTCCAAAAAGCGCTTAATGATTTTCCCGCGGAAAGCCTGCACGAAATAATTCCCGATTTTCACAACACCCCGAAAAGGTACAATGATTTTCTGCAATCGGTAAGTGAAGACCGCTCGGGCAGAGCGCACCTTGTAAAGCCGGAAATTGATTTTATTAAAGCGCGCGCCGACTTTTACCCCGTGCTTTTTGAAAACCACAGCGCGGGCAAGCTGCCGCTGCGCGTCAGCCATAACGATACCAAGTGCAACAACGTTTTGCTTGATAACACCACGCGCAAGGCGCTTTGCGTTATAGACCTTGATACGATTATGCCGGGCTTTTCGGTAACCGATTTCGGCGACGCAATACGTTTCGGCGCAAGCACCGCGGCAGAGGACGAAAAGGACCTTTCAAAGGTAAACCTTGATATGGAAAAATTCCGCGTATACACAAAGGGCTTTTTGGACGGCTGCGGCGGACTTTTATCCGACAGCGAAATAATGCTGCTGCCCGAAGGCGCCAAAATGATGACGATTGAATGCGGAATGCGCTTTTTAGCCGATTTTATTGACGGCGATAAGTATTTCAAGACCGCCTACCCCGAGCATAATCTCGACCGCTGCCGCACCCAGTTAAAGCTTGTAAGCGAAATGGAAAAGCACTGGGACGAAATGAAGAGCTGCGTTTCGGAGTATGTAAGCTCAAAAAAATAAAATTATATGCCCTAAAAATCAAATAATCTCTTGACAAAGGGTATTTCTGCGGATATAATAAACTTTGTGACGATAGAGGTGGAAGTATGGTTCTTGATTTAAAACGCATTTTTGTCAATGAAAATTCTTCCTTACCGATTGAGTATGCTTTGGATATGAGCGACGTTGAATTTTCGGGCGTTTATCCGCTCAAAAAGCCCGTTAAAATCAGCGGCATCGTTACCAACAAAGCAAGCCTTACCGTGCTGAGCGCCGTAATAACTTATGAATACAGCGCCCCATGCGACCGCTGCGGAGCGGAAACGGCAAGGGAATACACCGTTAAAATAGACAAGTCCTTAGCCCCCGCTATTGAGGGTGAGGAAAGCGACAGTATTCTGCCGGTTCCCGATATGAAATTGGATCTTGACGAGCTTGTGTATTCCGAGGTTGTCGTAAGCGTTCCCATGAAGCATTTATGCAAAGAGGATTGCAAGGGCATTTGCGAAAAGTGCGGTAAAAACCTCAATGAGGGCGAATGCGGTTGTCCCAAAAGAGAGATAGATCCAAGGCTTTCGGCACTTGCCGATTTGCTGAAGGACTAATACTTATTTTTTTAAGGAGGTGCTCAAAAATGGCAGTACCTAAGAGAAAAACATCAAAGGCAAGACGTGATAAGAGAAGAAACAACGTCTGGAAGATAAGCGCACCGACACTGGTAAGATGCTCTAACTGCGGTGAATATAAGCGCCCGCACAGACTTTGCTCTGCCTGCGGTCATTATGACGGACGCGAGGTAGTAAAGGTCGGCGAGTAATTCGTTTGTCTATCTTGTAACGGGGCAGAGGGGGAGTGTATCCTCCTCTGCTTTAATCTTATATACATATATAAAGGAGGCGGCAAAGTGTCTGTTGTAATATCGTCTGTTACCCCGGGCAGCCCGGCAGATAAAGCGGGACTTCACGGCGGCAATACACTTATTTCGATAAACGACAATGAAATAGTTGACGTTTTGGATTATAGATTCTATCAAGACGTGACCCGCCCCGTTTTAAAATATATCGACGAGAGCGGAAAGCTTAAAAAAGCGAAAATAAAAAAGCGGGAATATGAAGAATTGGGGCTTGAATTTGAAACCTACCTTATGGATAAGCAGCATTCCTGCCGCAATAAGTGCGTTTTCTGCTTTATAGACCAGCTGCCGCCGGGAATGCGCGAAAGCCTATATTTTAAGGACGACGACTCCCGCCTTTCCTTTCTTTTCGGCAATTATATAACCCTTACCAATATTTCCGAGCACGAAATCGAGCGCATTATAAAAATGCACATAAGCCCGATAAACGTATCGGTGCATACAACCAACCCCGAGCTGCGCGTTAAAATGATGAAAAACAAAAGCGCGGGCAAGGTGCTTTCTATAATAGACCGCTTTAACGCCGCGGGAATAAAGCTTAACTGCCAACTGGTGCTGTGCCCCGGGTATAACGACGGCGCGGAGCTTGAAAGAAGCCTTACAGACCTGTGCGCCCTTGAAAATGCCGAGTGCATAGCGGCAGTGCCCGTAGGCGTTACAGCTTATAGGGACGGGCTTGAAAAGCTTGAAACCTTTAATAAAGAAACGGCGGGCGCGGTTATTGATATAATAGACCGTTTCGGCGATTTTTGCGAGAAAAAATACGGTGACAGGCGGGTTTATGCTGCGGATGAATTTTATATTTTAGCCGAGCGCGAAATGCCGAGCGCCGAGTATTACGGCGACTTTTTACAGCTTGAAAACGGCGTGGGAATGTGGGCGCTTATGAAAAAAGAGGTAGAAGACGCGCTGGCGGATACGGAAGAAACAAGCGGTGCGCCCCGCAAGGTATCGCTTGCAACGGGCGAGGCGGCGTACCCGCTTATAGCCTCGGTTGCAAAGCTGTGCGAAGAAAAGCGCGCGGGGCTCAAATGCAATGTGTACGCTATTAAAAATGAATTTTTCGGCGGTAAAATAACCGTTTCGGGGCTTGTTACCGCCACCGATATAATAAAGCAGATAGGCGATAAGGACCTCGGCGACGAGCTGCTGATACCCGCCACAATGCTGAGGAGCGAGGGCGATATGTTTCTTGACAGCATAACGCTTACAGAGCTGTCGGAGCGGCTCAATATTAAAATAACCCCCGTGGCGAATGACGGATATGAGCTTACCGAGGCAATAATAGGAACAGAATAAAAGAGAGGTGCTTTAAAAATGGCAAAGCCTGTTGTAGCGGTTGTGGGCAGACCGAATGTGGGAAAATCCACCCTTTTTAACAAGATAATAGGCAAACGTCTTTCAATTGTGGACGATACTCCGGGTGTTACAAGAGACCGTATTTACGGCGACGGCGAGTGGCTCGGCAAAAAGTTTATGCTGGTTGATACCGGCGGAATAGAGCCGGACGGCGGCGACGTTATACTGGCGGGTATGCGCGCGCAGGCGCAGCTTGCTATTGATACCGCGTCGGCTATAATATTTGTTACCGATATAAAGGCGGGCGTTACCGCGGCGGATGCAGAGGTTGCCGCAATGCTGCAAAAAAGCGGCAAGCCCGTGGTGCTTTGCGTTAATAAGTGCGACGGTATAGGCGAAGTGCCGCCCGATTTTTACGAGTTTTACAACCTCGGAATAGGCGACCCGATTGCTGTCTCCTCCGTTCACGGGCACGGCACGGGAGATTTGCTTGACGCGGTTATAGAGCACATACCCGAGGAAGAATTTGAGGACGAAGACGAGGATATAATCAACGTAGCCGTTATAGGCAAACCGAACGCGGGTAAATCATCACTTATAAATCAAATTGCGGGCGAGGAGCGCTCGCTGGTATCGGATATTGCGGGAACTACGCGCGACGCGATCGACACCCACATAGAGCGCGACGGAATAAAGTATAATTTTATAGACACGGCTGGGCTGAGAAGAAAAAGCCGCGTTGAGGAAAAAATTGAAAAATACAGCGTTTTACGCGCCAAAATGGCGGTGGAGCGCGCCGACGTGTGCGTTATTATGATAGACGGCACAGAGGGCTTTACCGAGCAGGACTCAAAGGTTGCGGGGCTTGCGGTTGAGCAGGGCAAGGCGTGCATTATAGCTGTAAACAAGTGGGACGCCGTTTCAAAGGACGGCAGAACAATGGACAGCACGCGCAAATCCTTAATGAAGGACTTTTCATTTATGCCCTATGCGCCCATAATTTTTATATCCGCCAAAACGGGGCAGCGGGTTGACAGGCTTTTCGAGCTTATTAAATATGTATACGAGCAGAACAATATGCGCATTTCAACGGGTATGCTCAACGATATTTTAGCCGACGCCACCGCGCGCGTTCAGCCCCCGACAGATAAGGGCAAGCGGCTTAAAATTTATTATATGACCCAAGCCTCCACAAAGCCGCCCACATTTGTTTGCTTTTGCAATAAAGCGGAGCTTTTCCATTTTTCGTATCAGCGTTATTTGGAAAATCAGATACGCTCGACCTTCGGGCTTGAGGGTACTCCCGTGCGCTTTGTAATTCGTGAAAGGGGCGAAAAATAATGGCATTTGCAGCAGTGGCTGTTGTTATAGCGGCATATTTTATAGGCAGTGTAAATTTCGCGGTAATATTCGCAAAGGCTTTTTTGAAAAAAGATGTGCGTAAGCTCGGCAGCGGAAACGCGGGTGCTACAAACGTTATGCGCACGGCGGGCTTTCTGCCGGGCATACTTACCTTTATTTGCGATGCGTTAAAGGGTTTTGTAGCCTCATACCTCGGCAAGCTGGTTTTCGGGCTTGTCATGTCCTCCGGCACCAATTGGTTACACCCAATTTACGGTGCGTACCTTTGCGGCGTTGCCTGTATGCTGGGGCACGTTTTCCCTATATACTTCCAGTTTAAGGGCGGCAAGGGTGCTGCCACAAGCGTAGGTATATACGCAGTGTGCTGCCCTATTGCAATTATATTGGGGCTTTGCGCCTTTGCACTTGTGCTGCTTACAACCAAAATCGTATCGCTCGGCTCGCTTGCCGCTGCGCTTACGGTGGTTGTACTCTCTATATTATTTTTTGCGGGCGAGGGCAATATATTTGTTGTGGCAGCTTTGAGCATTGCTATGGGTATTATTGTTTTTGCAAAGCATAAGGATAACATAAAGCGTCTTATTCACGGCGAAGAAAAAAAGCTTACTCTCGGGGGGAAAAAGAATGGCTGATATTGCTGTTTTGGGCGCAGGCGGCTGGGGTATGGCGCTTGCGATTTCCGCAACGGGTGCGGGGAACAACGTTACTATATGGTCACCTTTTGAAGAAGAGGTGAAAATGCTTTCGGAAAAGCGGACTAATGAGCGCCTGCTTGCGGGCGTTACTCTGCCCGAAAGCATAAAAATCACCACCGATATGTCTTGCGTAGAGGGCGCGGCGCTTACAATTATCGCAACCCCTTCTACCGCTGTGCGCAGCGTGGCGGCGCAGCTGTCGGGGTATAAAAATTACGGCATAGTCGTAAACGTCTCAAAAGGGCTTGAAAAGGGCACGCTGCTGCGGCTTTCGCAGGTGATAAGCGACGAGCTTAAAAACCCTAAGGGAGTAGCGGTCTTATCAGGCCCTTCGCACGCCGAAGAGGTTGCGCGCGGAATACCCACGTCTATAGTGGCTGCATCCGATTCGCACACAACGGCGGAAATAGTGCAAAACATTATGTCAGCCGAAAATTTGAGAATTTACACATCGGATGACCTTATAGGCGTAGAGTTAGGCGGCGCGCTTAAAAACATAATCGCCATAGCCGCAGGCTTTTGCGACGGCTTAGGGCTGGGGGATAATTCAAAGGCAGCGCTTATAACGCGCGGACTTGCCGAAATGACAAGGCTCGGCGTTTGTATGGGTGCTAAGGAATACACCTTTGCGGGGCTTACGGGTATAGGCGATTTAGTGGTAACCTGCACCTCGCGCCACAGCCGAAATAACCGTTTCGGGCACAAGGTGGGCGAAGGTATGCCGATTGATAAGGCTTTAAAAGAGGTAGGCACGGTTGAGGGCTACTATGCGGCGGATATGGCGCACACATTAGCCCAAAAGTATAAAATAGAAATGCCTATAATTGAAGAGTGCTACGCGGTTTTATACGGCGGAAAGGATGTAAGAAACGTTACAAACGACCTTATGCGCCGCCCGAACCGCAGCGAGCATTAAAGGGGTAATTTTATGAAAAACAGCCTTTTTATGCCTGCGGATATACTCTTGCCGGCAAAAGACCCCGAAAAGTGGGCGGTGATAGCCTGCGACCAATACACCTCAGAGCCCGAATACTGGGAAAATGTGCGCAAAACGGTAGATAACGCACCGTCTGCATTCAACATTATTTTCCCCGAGGTGTTTTTGGGCGAAAATAATGCCGAGAGAATTTCAAAAATAAACGCCGCTATGAAAAGCTACCTTGAAAACGGCGTTTTTAAGGAATATAAAAACACCTTTGTTTATACCGAACGCACCCTTAAAAACGGCAAAACACGGCGCGGTATTGTGGGGCTTATAGACCTTGATAATTACAGCTACGAAAAGGGCAGTAAAGCGCTTATACGCGCAACCGAGGCGACCGTAAAGGAAAGAATACCCGCAAGGGTTGAAATACGGCGCGGCGCATACCTTGAAATGCCGCACGTTATGCTGCTTTGCGATGACCCCGAAAATACTCTTATAGGCAGGCTTGCGGGCAACACAGATAATTTTGAGTGCCTTTACGATTTTGACCTTATGTGCGGCGGCGGGCATATTCGCGGCTTTGCACCAGATAAGGCGGCAACGGAGGCGCTCCAGAGACACACAGAGGAGCTTTTGCGGAAAAACGGCGGCGACCTGCTTTTCGTTGTGGGGGACGGCAATCACTCGCTTGCCACCGCAAAGGAATGTGCGGCGCTCGGCGGATCGCATTACGCGCTTGTTGAGGTTGTGAATATTCACGATACGTCCCTTGAATTTGAACCTATTTACCGCGTGCTTTTCGGTGTTGAGCCCGAAAAGATTATTGATGACTTTATAGAAAAATGCGGAGAATATATGGGTGCGGACGCGCAGCGATTTACCTGCGTTTACGGCAATACCGAAAGGAAAATATCGGTACGCCCTGCGTCAAAGCTTGCCGTGGGAACGCTGCAATCCTATTTGGACGATTACTTAAAGTCGCATAAGGGCGTTAAAATCGACTACATACACGGCGAAAACTCCCTTAAAAAATTAGCGGGAGAAAAAAACGCGCTCGGCTTTTTGTTTGACGGAATGAAAAAGGAAGAGCTTTTTGACGCGGTACGGCAGGACGGTTCTCTGCCGCGCAAGACCTTTTCAATGGGCGTGGCGGATGATAAACGCTTTTATCTTGAATGCAGAAAATTGTAATAATTCCGTAAAAGGACTGTTTTTAAAGCGAAACAGTCCTTTTATTTTTATATTTATTCTGATATACTAAAGAAAAGAGGTGTGATTATGAAAATACTGAATTTCGGTTCCTGCAATATTGACTATGTGTATCGGCTTGACCATATTGTAAACGGCGGCGAAACAGAGCACGGAGACAGGCTCGATATTTTCCCCGGCGGCAAGGGGCTTAACCAATCGGTTGCCTTGGCGCGGGCGGGAGCGCAAGTATTTCACGCGGCGGTGTTCGGAAATGACGGCGCTTTCCTTTCGGATATTTTGAAAAGCAACAGGGCGGACGTTTCCCTTTCCAAAACCGTAGACGAAAAAAACGGACACGCAATAATACAGGTGAATAACGACGGAGAAAACGCAATCATAGTTTACCCCGGCACAAATCACTTAATTGATAAGGAATATGCCGACTGTGTTCTCTCACATTTCGGCAAGGGCGATTTTCTCGTTTTGCAAAACGAGATAAACGAGCTTGAATATATAATAAATACGGCTTTCGCCCGCGGAATGAAAATAATACTCAATCCCTCGCCCATACGCGAAAATCTTAAAGAAATCGACCTTAACAAGCTTTACTGCTTGGTTATGAACGAGCATGAGGCACAGGAAATACTCGGGGGAGAAACCGCGGAGCAATGCCTTGAAAAAGCCGAAAAAGAACTGCCCGAAACGGCGGTTGTAATAACTCTCGGAAAGCGCGGCGCCGTTTACTCGGACAGTGAAAAAACAGTATATCAAGCGGCGTATGAAGTAAAAGCGGTGGATACCACAGCGGCGGGAGATACGTTTACCGGGTATTTTGCGGCAGGCTTGTGCAGGCAAGAGCCGATTGAACAAATTTTAAAGCAGGCTGCCGCAGCAGCGGCAATTTCCGTATCGCGAAACGGAGCTGCGCCCTCAATACCGCTGCTTGCCGAGGTGCGCGGGCTTTTGCCCTCAATGACCGAGCGCAAAACCGATAAAAAAGCCGCCGAGCAGCTTAAAATAACAGAAAATTATATTGAAAAAAATTTAAAACAGGCGTCGCTTAAAGGGCTTGCACTAAAGCTTAATTATTCCTATAATTCGGCGGGCGACCTTGTAAGAAGATTGACGGGTATGCCGTTTACGGAGTATTTGCAGACCAAAAGGTTAAACGAGGCTATGCGGCTTTTAGAGGAAACCTCGCTTTCGGTGCTTGAAATTTCAAACACCGTGGGCTATGAAAACGACAGCTTTTTCCGCAGAAAATTCAAGGAAAGGTATTTGGTCACGCCCAAGCAATACCGAATGAATAAAGGAGTAATAAGGAAATGACGAAAGAGCAATTTATAAAAAATTTATCAGTTCCCGAAAAAAAGGTTGACGTGATAATAGATACCGACGCGTTTAATGAAATTGACGACCAATTTGCAATAGCCTACTTAATTCGTTCAACCGAAAAATTGAACACAAAGGCTGTTTATGCCGCTCCATTTCATAATAAAAAATCAACAGGCCCTGCCGACGGTATGGAAAAAAGCTATGCGGAAATAGAAAAGCTGCTTAAGCTGCTCAGTACCGATATTCCGATATTCAAGGGGTCTGAAAGCTATTTAAAGGATGAAAAAACGCCCGTCATATCCCCCGCGGCTAAAGACCTTGCCGAGCGCGCGAAGCACTATTCGCCCGAAAACCCGCTCTATGTTGTGGCTATAGGGGCAATTACAAATGTTGCGTCAGCCGTTTTGCTTGAGCCCGCAGTTGCGGAAAATACCGTAGTGGTATGGTTAGGCGGTCATGCTCACCACCTTTTCGATACTAAGGAATTTAATATGTACCAGGACATTGCCGCCGCGCGGGTGGTAATGGGGTGCGGAGTGCCCTTTGTACAGCTGCCCTGCTGCGGGGTTGTAAGCTCATTCAAGTTTTCGCGCCCCGAGCTTGAGTATTGGCTGCTCGGCAAAAATAAACTGACCGATTATCTTGCAAAAAATGCTATGGCAGAGGCGGACTCATACGCTGCGGGAAAGCCCTGGACGCGCGTTATATGGGATGTAACCGCCGTTGCCTGGCTTTTAAACGACGGGGATCGCTTTATGAGCGCGCGGCTGCTTAATACCCGCTTACCCGATTATAACGGATATTACGGCCCGACCGAGCCCACCCTGCTTTGCAATTATGTTTACTATATCAAGGACGATGCGCTGAAAGAGGATTTGATAAACAAGCTTTGCAATTAAACATAAAAATAAAACAGGCAGCTGCGTATTTGCGGCTGCCTGTTTTATTTATTTCAATATTTTACTTAACCTCAAACGCCGCGAAACCGTAGGGCGGAATATCGCAAAGCTTCACTCTATCCCCGCAAAGCTCGCCGCTGCAATTAAGAAATGATATATCGGAATATTCCTTATCAAGCTCAATCGTCGGTGAAAGCGCGGTATCGGCAAAGAAATTCCAAAGTCCTACCGTCATAGTGTTCTTATCCTTTTTGCACAAGACGTATAATTCGGGATTCCCGTAAACATACGCCGGCAGCTTATTGCCCGAAAGCCACTGCACATTTTCGGCATACTGCCGACTTCTTGCGTAGTGCTTAAGCAGGTTGTCCCTGTCGCACCTTGTATTTACGTTTAAAATTAAAAATCTGTTTCCGTCCGAATTTTCGTAGCGGAACGACACAGGAACTATTCCGTGCGATGTTTCCGTATCACTCAATATCAAAGCCCCGTTTTTAAGCTTTATATCATAAACCTGAGCGCCGTCTGTCAGTATGTAATTATCGTCGTTTATAAAATGCTCGCATACCCCGTCGGTCACAGGCTCGCCTATGTTTTCTATTCCCACATCTATTCCGCGCGACATAAGAATTTCCGCAGCGGCAATATCTATTATAAGCCCGTTTTTAAAGGCTTCGGCGGGTAAGTGCCGCGCGTTTTCATCAAACGCTATGCCGCATACCCCCTGCCCCTCATAAACCGTGGGCACGGAGTTATAAGCAAGGGTGCGGGCGGCTTTTGAGAAAAACATATATTCAATGTTTATATCCTTATTAACAGCTGTGGGCATTACGGTATCGGCAAGCTTTGCAGCTGTTTCATACACTCTCACACCGCAGCAGGTTTTGCCGCCGAAAAGCCTGTCTATACTGCCGCACAGCTCTCTGTTACGTTCGTGAAACGCGGCATATCCCGTTTCATAATCGGTATTTGAAGAATAATCCATTCCGTATTTCAGAATACCGTCGGTACAGCCCGAAGCCCTTATAGCCGTATCAAATCCCTCTAAATAGCTTGCGGGGCATCGGGTTCTCGGTCTTGGGTAGGAATCCCCCCTCGGCGAATAGTTCTATATTCTCCGACTCAGTCCACGAACTTTCCATTCTTTCAAGCTCTATAACGTCCTGAAGTTTACTGCCCCATTCGCCCTTTGCCGCCCAGTACGGCACGCCTATAAGCCGCGCAAACGGGCGGGTCTTCCCTGCAAGTATTCCTAAAAGCTCTGCGGCGTCTGTTCCGTCAATATCCCATGCGGTAAGGCAGGCGCACGCCCCGAGCCTTATTTCGGGGTTTACCTGATTCACCGCCCTGCGCATTTCGGCGGCAAAGGCTCTTAAAGCGTCGCCGTTAGCTTTCAGGTATGCGTCGCGGTATTTGTTTTTTCCGCCCGTTAAAATATGCTTTTGTATTTCCTCACGGGTAAGCTGCTCCCCTGTCAGTCTGCATATTTCCGCTATGTGCCTATCGCACAGGCAGGCGGGGGAATCGCTTAAAAAGCCGTAGCGAAAATCATCGTCAAATTGTATTATATCCACGCCGGTTTCGGCTATATCTCTGATATAACCCGCCGCAAACTCAACAAAGCTTTTATCTAACGGGCACATAAACTCGGTTATCTCTGTGCCGTTTAAAGAGCGCATATTGGTAAAGGATTTATTGTTTTCAAGCCAAAACGTCCATACCCACGCGCCCGTTTCAAACCCGTTCGCCTTGAAATACGCGCAATTTTCACGCAGCTCTTTCATTACCTGCCTGCGCTTTTCGCCGTCCGTCTCATATTTATCAAGCGCTAAAATTACGCGCTCTGTATTAAATCTTTTAAGTTATTTTAATACCTTTTCTCGCCCGCAGCGCGTTACGTTTGCGTTCATTACCGGCACTGAAATTTTATACATATGCTGTTCCCTCTTTCACAGGCTGAAAATATTTTTACCGTCCTTAAGCTCGCGGCGGATTTTTCCGTAATTAAATTCCGCGTTTCTGCCGCTCGGCAGTGTAATTTCAAAACAAACAGATTCGTTTTCCTTTTTCCATTTAACATACAGCTCTCCGTCGGCAAGCCTTATGCCGCCCTCTGCCCACATAAGCTTTTCGGGAATTTTCGGGCTTATTACCAAATTCTTAAAGCCGTATGATCCTTCACCCTGCCCTATACCGAGCACGCCGCATAAAAGCATACGGCTGCACGCGCCGAACATAGGGTGATTAAGCGACATATCGCCGTTCCAGGTTTCGGGCAGCGTGGTAAGACCCATATCTTGCATATACCCGAACCCGCCGACGGTGTGGGATGTGAGCATATCAAACGCAATATCCTCTCCGCCGTTTTCAAAAAGCAATTCCGTTAAAAGCTCCGTTGCCAAAAAGCCGGTGTCAAACCGTTTTAAAGCCCCGTACTTTTCCTTTAAAGCCGAAAGTGTTTTGCCGCTGCCTATGCCTGCGGCTGCGGCAAAGGCGTCCGCCCCCTGCTTTCCGCCCGCAAAGCTGCCTGTATCGGCGTTCAGGTATTTATCCTTCACCGCTTTAACGGCGGCTGCTTTCAAATTTTCAAAGCGCTCCGCAGCGGATTTTTCGCAAAGCTGCACAGCAAGGCAGACAGCCATATTAAGCGCCCTTATAAACAGGCAGGTATTAACGTATTCCTCTTCAATTATCGGCTTTTCGGGCATACACCAATCGCCCAAGCACCAGCCGCCCGCCTCTTCGCGCACAACAAGCCCGTTTTCGGAGTGCGCCGCAAGGTATTCTATCCACTTTTTTATTCCGTCGAAATTTTCTTTCGCGGGGGTTATATCACCGTATATCTTAAAATAGGCATACGGCACGGTCACGGCTGCCATTCCCCAGCCGCCCGGACCGCCGCCGCCACCCGCAAACGGGGCTGTATGGTTTACGTGCCCGCTTACCCTATCCTGCGAGTCGAATATATCCCTTATCCACTTCTTATAAAATCCGCGGCTGTCCAACATAAGCATAGCGGTCTGCGCGCATACCTGACCGTCACCCGTATAGCCGAGGCGCTCGCGGTGCGGGCAATCGGACGGCACGCCCGAGTGCATATTGTCGGTCTGGGTTCTCAAAAACGCCGAGAAAAGCCAGTTAAGCTCGGGTGAAGACGAATTAAAGCTCGCGGTTATCGGGGTATCGCTGTGAATGACTTTTACGCCGAGCGGTTCGCCGTCCCCCTCAATTTCAAAATATCTGAAAGCATGCCACACAAATTTCGGCTCGTAAATATGCCGTTTCCCGTCACCTATAACGGTATCCTGCATTATTTGCGGTATGCCGCACGGGCTTTTATAGTCAGACCCAGTGCTTTTAAAATCAAGGTGTTCGCCGTCAAGCGTTTCGGCATAGCGCACCGTCACCCTTTCGCCCGCTGCCGCTGCGGTTTCAATAACGGCAAAACCGCTCACATTTTCACCCGCGTCATAAATTGCGCGGCTGCCGCTTTTCAAAATAAGGCGCGGGGCAATACTGCGTATCACACGGTCGGGCGGTGCGTCTTCACGCGTCAGCACCGTATCGGGCATTTTATGTATACGTACCGGCGAAACCGAAAAATTCTTAATTCGGTAATCAACCGTTTCGCCGTAAAACAGATCACTTGAAACGGTTTCACCGACTCGGCAGGTCTCGCTGCCGTCGGATAAAACCGTTCTTTCGCCGCACGGCTCTGTAAGCTTTATTGCAAATATTGCGCCGAGGCTGTCCCCAAACGCCATATTGCCCTCCGCCACGCGCTCCGTTTGCCTGTACCACCCGTTTCCGAGGGCTATTTCAAGCGTGTTTTCGCCGTTTTTCAAATAATCCGATATATCATAAACCGTATAGTAGCATCTGTATGTAAATTCATCATATATAGGGTACAGGAAATTTTCTGTTTTCTGCCTGCAAAAAAGACTATTCGACGGCAAAAAATACTCGTTCCCTACCCTTTTGCCGTTTATATATGCAATGAAAAAACCGAGTGCCGAAATTTCAAGCTCTGCCCTTTCGGTGTTTTCGGCGCTGAATTTGCGTGTTATTATCGGCGCTGAAAGCTCGCTCGGCGCCGTAACAAAGCAGGCGTTGCCTATTTCGGCTTTTCCGTTGTTTTTCATTTCCCGTCCACCTTTATTTCATTTGTCAGCCCCATTTTATCACAGTACATTTTAAAATGCAATTATAATCTTTTTGACCTTTTATATTCAAGCGGCGTTATGCCGAATTCCCGCTTGAACACCGTATGAAAATAGGCAGGTTCTTCAAACCCGACCGATACCGCCGCGTCAGCTGCGGTTTTGCCGTCCGACAGCAGCTCCATTGCCCTGCGCATTTTAAGCGTTCTGAATACCCGCGCCACGCCCTTATCCGAAAATAAGGCAAAATTTCTTTTTAACGTGCTGGCGCTCATACCGCACAGCGCCGCAATTTCCTCAACCGTAAGGCTTTCGCAGCAGTGCTCGTTCATAACACGCATTATTATTTTATAGCGCTGCTCTTCTTCGGAATGTGCGCGCGGCTCACGATTTTTCATTTCGGCAAGCTTCAGCAAAAACCGCTTTATATCGGAGGCGGTACGCTCTGCAAAAGCCTTATATTCATCATTCCCCTGCCCGTAAGCATAAACGGTTTTTTGAAATTCCCGCAAAATGCTTTCATACTCCGCACACATTTCGGGCTCTATGCAAAAGCATTTTTCTTTAAAGAAATCCATTCCGATACCGCTTGCCTTAAACGAAATGATCATCAAATGCGGCGCGGAATTTTCGTCAGCCCAAATTCTGTGAAATTCCATAGGCTTATGAAAAAGCATATATCCCGGGGAAAGCCTGTAAATTTTTTCCTCTGCCGACGCCATGGCATTCCCGCTGCGGACGAACACCGCCTCCCAAAAATCGTGCATTTCACCCGAAAAGTAAAACCCCTTGGGACGAACCGCGTCAACTGCGCTTACAAGCGATTCAACGGTTATTGAGTTTTCAACATTTATCATTTCATACACATTACATCACCGTGACCCGAATTTATAACAAATTGACCCTTATTTATATTTTATTATAATTAAAGATATGTTATATTTCAAGCAGCAATATAAAAAAACGGAGTTGATTATATGGAAAAAATTCTGAGATGCGGAATAATCGGTCTCGGTGCGCGCGGAACGGGGCTTTTGACGGATAACCTTATTCCCATGGCGCATGAGGAAAAGGTGCTTGCCTTGGCTGCGGTTTGCGATTTGTATGAGGACAGAACAAAAGCCGCCGCCGACCTGATTGAAAAGGCGGGTCTGCCGCGACCTTTTGAAACGGAAGATTACCGCGAAATACTTTCAAGCCCGAATATTGACGCGGTAATAGTATCCGCCGCATGGGAAGCGCACATACAAATAGCCGTTGACGCCATGAAAGCCGGTAAATACGTAGGCTTAGAGGTTGGCGGGGCATACTCGCTTGATGACTGCTGGCGCTTGGTGCGCACCTTTGAGGAAACGGGCACGCACTGTATGCTGCTTGAAAACTGCTGCTACGGAATGCGCGAGCTTATGGTGCTTAATATGTTCAGAAAGGGCGTTTTGGGCGACATTGTTCACTGCGAAGGTGGCTACCGCCACGACCTGCGCGAGGAAATTTCAAACGGCGGGGAAAACAGGCATTACAGGCTGCGCAATTATCTTAACCGCAACTGTGAAAACTACCCCACGCACGAATTAGGCCCGATAGCAAAGCTGCTTGATATAAACAACGGCAACCGCATTGTAAGCCTTGCATCTGCTGCGAGCTGCTCGCGCGGACTTCACGAATACATAATTCAGAAACGTCCCGAAAGCGACCCGCTTACAAAAGCCGAGTTTGCCCAGGGGGATGTTGTAACTACGGTGCTTAAAACAAAGCTCGGTCAGACAATAGTAATTACGCTTGATACCACCCTGCCCCGCGCATACTCCCGCGGCTTTACCGTTCGCGGAACTCGCGGCGCGTATTTTGAGGATACCGACAGCATATTTTTAGACGGCGAGCACAATAAATTTGACTTTGAGCCGAAAAAGCTCTGGGGCAACGCCGAGGGCTACGAAAAGGACTATATGCACCCGCTTTGGCAGGACTATACTCCACAGGGCGGTCACGGCGGTATGGATTGGATAGTGCTGCACGCCTTTTGCGAGGCGGCAAGTAAAAATGTCCGCCCGCCGATAGACGTATACGATACCGCGCTTTATATGAGCATAACGCCGCTAAGCGAGCAATCATTGGCGGCGGGAGGCGCGCCGGTTTCCGTGCCCGATTTCACCTGCGGCAAATGGTATATGCGCAACGACCTTGCAGAGCTTGAGTATTCCCTTGACCGCAAAAAGAATTAGCTTTTAACAACACGCAGCGCACCCCGAAAAAATCGGGGTGCGCTGCCGGCTTATTTTTATCAATTTATACCGGCTCAAAGCCGAATACACGGAATTTTTTATCGCCCCATGTGGTTTTCGGGGTAAGGCGCACGCTCTTTATTCTTTCGCCTATTTTATGTACTGCGAAGCGCGTATGCGAATCCTTAACCTCAATATTTTTAATTTCGCCGCTTTCAAGCTCGCAGGAAACGGTGTAATCTCTTATAAGCGTTTCGGGGGGCTTTGCCTGCGCCATATTCAAGGGGTAGCTGCACCGCATATTGCGCTCGGTGCGGTTGAGCTTGCTGTCGAACACTATTCGTACTTCCTTAACAGCCGCAGGCTCTGCAAACCTGTATTCAAGAAAATCTCCGCTTTCCCCGAGCCATAGATTTTTTTCTCCCCTATCTAACCCGTTTCTTACAATTTCGCAGTTGACCTCCGCCCCTGCCGCAAGCGGCGATATTCTGCGGCGGACATTCGGTATAAAGCAATCGTCATAAAGCAGCGTTTGCTGCAATGTGTCAATATCAATATTTCTTATATCGGTATTTGTGTTTACTGCCTGCGCAGCTCCCGTTCCTACCGCCTGGCCCAAAATTCCGCAGGTTGCCATAACTCTTGAAGAAGAAAGCGCCACGTGGGTAACGCTTATATTTCTGCCCGCAAACAGCAAATTGGAAATATTTTTTGAATAAAGGCTGCGCCACGGTATGCCCCACGGCTCGTTAACCGGGTGCTGAATAGTTATATCCTCGCAGCCGGGTCTGAAATTAAAGCCCTCGGGGAAATGGTTATCCATAGTCCAGCCGGCATACGCCACACTGTCGGGAAACCTGCCGCCCGAAACAACGTCGTTTTGATTTACGGTAACATCGCCCACATAGCGCCTGCTTTCACGTTTTCCGGGCAAAAAGCCCACCCAATCGAGCGCCCAGTTTTCCGCGCCGTGGTCGCCCTTGTTTTTAATGTGATCCCACACGCCGAAAACGATTTTTAAAAGCTCGTTGCGCACCTCTTCCGTATCCGCAATGCTGTCCTTGTCGCCGCCGAGTTCTATCCACCAAAAGTTGTTGTCATCGTTCATATACTGGTCTACGTTCGGCAGGTCGGCGTCGCTTTCATATTTATTCGCCCATGTGGGCGGAATAAATTTTTGCGGTCTGTTCGTTTCCCTTGCCTGCAGCAAGCAGCTCATACCCATTGTTTTCCTATCCGCCGTATCAGGCGCAATGCTTTCGCCGAAGCGAACTTTAGCCTCTCTTCCGAGCATAAATTCCGCGCCTGTAAGCGGCGCTAAAACAGAGTCACCCGAGCAATCGGCAAAATATTTTGCGTTAACGGTATGGTAGCTTTGCGTGGTAGTCTGCCAGCCCTTTACGCTTTTGACCGTATTTCCGTCCATAGTGCAGTCAAGGCAGCTGCAATTAAGAATCATTTCCAAATTTTCCTGGGTAAACGCTTTCCCGAAAAGCACGCTGTCCCATACATAAAAATTGCTTTCGGGATTCACATAGAAATTTTCAAGTATTATTTCTTCCAAAATACCCGTTTCCCTGTTATCAGCTCCGTGAGCGCCGCACACCCACATACGCACCTCGCTCGAGGCGTTCCCCCCGAATACGGGACGATCCTGCATTACAGCGACCTTTATTCCCTTCCGCGCTGCGGCAAGCGCGGCGCACAAGCCCGCCAGACCGCCGCCTACAACGCAAAAATCAACATTATGAACCGTTTCTCTCATTTATATTTGCTCCTCTGTTTTTCGCAGTGCCTTATGCTCCTTATACCGCCACACCGAGCAGCATTTTTTTGAGCAGCGCTATATCCTTAGAGTTTGTAAACCCGTCGCCGTCAATATCGCTGTTGTAGGTTGTGCCGCTGTTTACCGTAAGCTTTTTAAGCGCTATAATGTCGAGCAGGTCTATATACCCGTTATCCTTAATATCACCCGCGCGGTTTATATCGGTCACGGTAAGGGCGCTGCCGCCGCATATAATTTGAATACGCACATTTGCCGAGTTATATTCGGCAGTGGCATACTCGTTCACATCCGCGCCGAGCTTTACCGATTCGGCAAGTCCTTTGCCGTTGATATAAATGTTCAGTTTCCATGCGCTGTCGGCATACTCTGCCGGACGTTTAACGGTTAAGCTCTTTCCCGTGCGAACGGCATTTGCCGATTTATCGAATTGCGGAGCGGAGCTTGCCGTATCAAGCGAGCCGAGATTGTAAACGGGGTAAACCAAGCCCGAATCAAAGGTGTAATTACCGTCGCTGTCCTTCGCGCCCAAAATATCCTCAATATTATCGATTATTGCAAAATTATCAAGATAGAAGGTGCAATCGGCATTGGAAAGTCCGCCGCTCAGAGCAATATTTCTGCAGAGGAATTTAACGCCGTTAAGCTTATATTCTTCGCCGAGCTCTTCTATACCCATGTCTGCCGATGTCTTCATTGTCGAAAGCGGAACTATCCACCAGCCCGAATTGTAGTAATTATCGCCCGATTTTGCAAGCTGAACCGAGGAATTGTAGGTGCTGTTCTTTATAACGGTACCGTCCTGCGAGGAAATAAAGTAAACCGGCTGCCTGTTATTGGTGGCGGCTTTTATGGAAACAACCGTATTCGCCGTATCGCCCTCCTTCATAAATGCAAGGCTCGGTACAATATCTGCATAAGCCGTTTCGGTCTCGCCGTTAACGGTTCTTTCCTCATCATACTTATAATAAAATACAAGCGCGCCGTTATTAACTGTTTCCGAGGTAAGCGTTTCCCTATAGAAAGAATTATGGAAGTTTTCAACGCTGCCCACGCCCTTTGTACGGGTTATAAAGCCCCTGCCGTCGGGAACATTATTCGTTCCGTTGCCTATGCCGGTTGCGGGGTCGTATGCCGTAAGGTCGGTATAATCGCGTATTATATGCAGCCCCGAATAATCAAACTCGGCTATCGACTCCGCCGCCGTTTCGGAAACATTGCAGTATTTACCGTTTTCGTCTATATCCGCCGTTTGGAATTTGTAGCTGCCGCTTGCAAGCCCGTTTATCACCGCCTTGCCGTTTTCGGCTGCCGCCGATGCCATAAAGCCGTCGTTTTTATATACGTTTAAAACCGAGCCGTCCGAAAGACCAGTTGCGGTAACGCTGCCGCCCTCAGCCGAAATATTCGGTTCTGCGCCGTTTCTGCCGGTCATAAAGCCTAACTTATAAACAGGGTAGGTTGAACCCGCCCCGTAGGCAAAGTCATCACCCGTTTTGCTGCCGAGAATATCCTCAATATTATCCACGAAGCAAAGATTGTCATAGTAATACTCAAATGCAGCGCTCACATCAACGTTATTTCTGTCCTTATTAGTCGGGCTGCACTGAACCAATGTAAGCTCGTGGCTGCTGTCATCCGTAAATTTTGAAAGCTGTAATGAAGAGCCGGGTATTACCCAATATCCCTCGTTGAAATACTCGCCGTCGGCATTCATTGCAAGTCCTGTAGCCGTGTTGATTACATCGTTTCGTAAAACCGTGCCGTCAGCCGAGGAAATAAAATATACGGGAGCGGGAGCGCCTGCAGTTCCGTTCAACCGCATATCATAGCTGTTAACATCGTCATAACGGAACAGGAAATTATTGCTTGCATATGCGGTTTCCCCGTTTCGCTCCTTATCGTGACCGAACCATATTATAAAAGCGCCTTTTTCCAGAGAATCCCTTGTGAATGTAAGTGAATTTTCTATAGTTTTAAATTTCTTTGTTATATTCTGCGCGCCGTTCTTATTTGTAACAGACACCTTAAAGCCCTTTCCGTCGGGTGTTTTATCGGTGCAGACGGCAGCGGCAAAATTTGAGCAGCTGCTTATAAGCCGTAAATGCTCCTGCGGGTTGATTTCGGCGTTTTCAGCCGAAGCGGGCAGCGCGCACACAGCGCCCGCCGCCAGTGTTAAAGAAAGAATTGCCGAGAGAAGTTTTCTTGCGTTTTTAAACATAAAATTTTCTCCTTCCGAATTTAGGTTTTTGTATTTAAGCCCTGCCTCCGCAAACCACCTCCTCCGAATAACGTCGGCAAAGCGATTTGCGCAATTATTTTATTCCACTTATGTAAAGTATTGAGCCGGATACGGGCACGGTGATTTTGCCGTCCTTGGCGGTATATACCTTTTTATTGCCCATAACGTCGGTCACCTCTGCGCTGCCGTTCTCGGTTTCAAAGGTCACGTTTTCATATTTGCCCGTCCATTTGTCTATCCACGGCATTGAGGGCACGCGCTCTGTCTGCTTGCCGTAAATGCCGTTTGAAAGCGGATATTTGTTCGACCAGACCGCATAAACGTCGTTCCCGTCCTTACGGGTTATTTTAAATACCCGCAAAGTACCGTCGGCACGGGTGTATTTACCGTATTCCTCGGTTTTTTCAATACCGTCCGTCACCGAGTTTATAACCGCAAACGCCGCAGCCGCCGGTTTCGGCTTTACAACGCCCAAAAAGTCGGGCTGATAGAATATGCCGTAATTCAGCTCCGCGTCCTCTGCGCTGTAGCCGTTGTTATAGGAAGCGCGGTCGAAAAAGCAGTAAAGCTGTATTCTTGAAGCGCCGTATGCGTGACCCATAATAAGCTCCCGCATTTCGTAATCCGCCTGGGTGCGCAGATCCGTCTGCATCATATTAAGCGGCGGCGTTGTGTTGCCGGTTTCGGTAATGTACCATTCCTTCTCGCCGTGCTTTTTAAGCGCGTTTACGGTTCTTATAAGCGCCGCCTCGTAATTCCATTTGCCGCTCTGCTCGCCCTTTCCGCAAAGGTCGGGCACGCAGGGGTGACCGTAGGGATGAACCGAAAGTATATCCGTTCTGTCCCAAAGCTCCTGTGTTTTGCCCATTACCTTATCAAACCAGTTGGTATCGCAGGCGGATATTCCGGCATTGGCATATTTAAAGCCTGCGCTGTGCACCGTATCGCTTGAGGGTATATACATATCGTTTATATACCTTTCGGCATAGGCGGCGGGGTCTTCCTCCTTGCCCTCGGTGTAGGAAAAGTTTATTTCGTTGCCTATCTCCACGCTGTCGGTAATGCTGCGAAGTCCGGGCAGATAGTCGTTCACTGCCTTTACAAGCTCTTCAGCCGTTTTAAAGCCCCAGGGCTTTATGCTGTTCATATTAAGCTGAACGTTTATCTTCACGCCGTTTTCGTGCAGATATTCGGTCATCTGCCGCTGATACCCCTTTGCATTACCCACAAAGCGGTAGTTGCCCGTTCCCACCTTGATATTCAGCTTGCCCGCAAGCATCGCGTCGGATTCCACGCCGTTATCCGCAGCGGACGCTATACCGAACGGATTTGTGGAGCGGTACTTATATTCGGCGGTGGGAATAAGCGCGAACGGATAGCACTCTGTATGCTCGTAATTATCTGTGCGCACCCTCAAATCAATGTAGTACACACCATACTTACCCTCAATATGCAGCACCCTGTTTTCGGCGGTTTCGGCGGCAAGCGGAACATCCTCAAAGCTGCCCACATCTATAAGCGTGCCGTAGTAATCATAAAGCGAATAGCAAAGCGTATACTTTATGCCGTGCGGAACAAGATTGGAAACATTAAGCCGCAAATCCACACTGTCGCCCACAAAAACAGTGGATTTTTCGGTGTTTTCGGTCACCGGGAAGACCCCTGCGGCAAAATCCGAGCCTCTGCCGCTGAAAAGCGGCAAATAACCGTCATATTCGCCGCCCGAAACGGTTGCAGGAACTAAGCTGTATTCTGCGGTAATATCTATATCCTTGCCGTTTTCAAACGTAAGCGGTATGCTCTGCTTAGGGTGTGATGGCGGGTAGAGCGCCGCGTCCTCAGCCACGCTCAAAAAGGTGTAAAGCGAGTGGTTATTATCGAATTTCATAACCGTTCCCACCGATTCGCCCAACTGATACGGGTAATCGCCGTTTTCGGGGTACACCCATTTGCTTACCATTCGCGCGTCCTCTGAGGTGTAGCTCTGAAAAACCTTTCTCGCAACGGAGGAATATTTAGCCGCCACCGTATATTTATCCGATCTAAAGGTTATATGCTGCGATACCTTTATGCAGTTTTCAAGAAATGTATATGTGTTTACAATGCTTGCGTTTTCCGCGGCCGCACCCGTTAAGGAATAGTAAACGCTCAATTTGTTGCCCTCGGGCACAAGGCGCTCTATTCCGCTTTTTTTTACAAGCAGCGCGTTGCCGTCATCGTTCAGCATCGCCGTTCCGCCGCCGTCGGTTATATCTATCATATCCCCCGTAACGCGGTCGTTAAGCGCTAAAATTTCCTCGTTTGCTGCGGTAACGGCATAGGTATACGCCGCACCCTTGAATATAAATTTGTTGTTTTTGCTGTTTTCCAATTTTGACACCCCATATTTCCCCGAATAATCTGGGTAATTATTTTCATCGTAAACATATGTCTCGGCGGTCTCTCCCGCAAACACAGCCGTTTCAAGCCCTAAAAGCATTTGCCTCAGCAAAACCGTATCCGCCGCGTCTGTTCTGCCGTCGCCGCTTAAATCGCTGTTATATTCGCAGCCCGCTGCCGCCGTCAGCCTTTTAAGCGCTATAAGGTCGCGCACATCCCGCGCGCCGTCGCGGTTAATATCACCCGCGCAGTTTATTTTTTCCGTGGACGATACGCTGCCGCCGCTTACCGCCTGTATCAGCATATCTCCGCCGCAGGCAAGGTAAGCCGAGGTATATCCGCTCCCCGCAGGGACTTCCACCGAAGATATATAAACGCTTTTATCGGTATAAATATCCGCCCTGTAACCGCCGCTTCCCCTTTTGAGCAAAATGCGGTTTTTATGTAATTTCAGCCCGTTTTCCGCGCAGGGTGCCGCAATTTCGCCCGAACACCTCTGCGGTCCGAGTTTATAAACCGGGTAAACCGAGCCCGCCTCGTATTCAAATCCGCCGCTTTCGGAAGAACCGAAAATATCCGATAAATTTTCCGCAAAGCAGAAATTATCGTAATAAAAATTACAGGTGGCACTTACATAGCCGCCGTTTGCCGTTCTGTTTCGCGGGTTGCACTTTATCCCCGCAAGGCTGTGGCTTTCCTCTGCCGATATGCCGTCAAGGTTAAGCGACGCACCGGGAATTATCCAGTAGCCCTCGCTGTAATAAGTCCCCGTCTCCTTATCGACAGCCAAGCCCGTGGAGGCGTTCGCCGTATCAAACCGCAGCAGCCGCCCGTCGCTTGAGGATACAAAATATATCGGCTTTGTGCTTTCCTTATTTCCGCCGAGCTGTATTCTCGCGCCGCTTGCCATATTATCGAAAATAAACACAAAAACATTATCGGCATATGTCTTTTCCGTTTCGCCGTCCGCCTCTCTCAGGCGAGTTTCGTCATGCGAGAAATAAATTACAAACGCGCCCTTTTCAAGTTCTGCCCTTGTGAAATATATTCCCGTGCCGAAATCGGCGTTTGTTATGTTTTCGGCGTTTGACCCTGCGGCTGTAAGCGCCACCTTGAACCCGTGTCCGTCAGGCACGTTTGCGGTTGCCCGCCTGCCCGTAACAGCCGAGCAATCGCTTATAACCCGTATGCCGTTATGCGCTTCATACGGCGTTTCAGCCGCAATTTCGGGTGCAAAAACCCCAGGCGACGCAAGAAACAGGCAAAGCGCCGCCGAAATAATACGCGTTAAATTCTTTTTCATATTTTTTTACCGTTCTACCTTATTCCGTCAATATACAGCGGCGAGCCCGAAACCGGAACGGTCACCTTTCCGTTCACGGCGGTGTAGGTTTTGGTGTTGCCCATAACGTCGGTAACGGTCACCTTGCCGCCTGCCGCATCAAAGGTCACGTCCTCATATTTCCCGCTCCATTGGTCCGTCCACGGAAGAGAGGGCTCTCTGTCGTTCTGATTTCCCACAACGGCATTGCAAAGCGGGTATTTATTCGACCAGACGGTGTAAATATTCTTTCCGCCGCTAAGCGACATTTTAAAGGCGCGCAGCGTGCCGTCCGCACGGGTGTATTTTGCGCTGCTTTCGGTTTTCTTCACGCCGTCGGTAACATGGTTCAGCACCGCCAACGCCGCCGCAACCGGTTTCGGCTTTACAACCCCCAAAAAGTCAGGCTGATAAAACATACCGTAACCCATTTCGGTATCGTCCGCATTAAAGCCGCTGCCGAATGAAAGCCTGTCGTAAAAGCAGTAAAGCTCTATTTTGGAAGCGCCGTAGCTGTGACCCAATACCATTATGCGCATATCGTAATCCGCCTGCGTGCGCAGCTCAACCTGCAGGGGCTTTGCGGGGGAAACGGGGTATCCCGTTTCGGAAATATACCATTTAAGCTCGCCGTTCTTTTTGAAAATATCCTTAACCCGCATAAGCGAGCCCTCATAGTTCCATTTGTTGCTGTATGAGCCGTTGCCGTATATATCGGGCATACAGGGAAAGCCGTATGGGTGCACCGAGAGTACGTCCATTAAATTCCACAGCCGCCGCGTCTTGCCTATAACGTCGTTAAGCCAGCCCCTGTCGCAGCCGGAAATTCCCGCCCCGAGGTATTTATACCCCGCGGCGCGTACCGCCTTGCTTGCAGGCTCGTACATATCGCTTAAATATTTTTCGGCGTATGCCGCAGGGTCTGCCTCTTTTCCCTCGGAATATGAAAAGTTGGTTTCGTTGCCCACCTCTATATCGTCGGTAAGACCTTTAAGCTTCCCAGCATAATCGGCTATAACGCTCACAAGCTCGTTAACCGATTTCAAACCCGTGGGCTTAACATTGTTGATATTAAGCTGCGCGTTAAGGCTTATTCCGTTATCGTGCATATATCTTGCCGCGTCCATTTGGTAGCCCGTGGCGTTTGCCACAACACGGTAGCAGCCCACCCCTATTTTTACATTAAGCTTTGCGGCGGTCATTGCGTCGTCCTTATAGCCGTTATCGGCAATAGAGGTCATACCGAACGGATTTGTCGCCCTGTATTTATAATCGGCTGTGGGAATAAGCGCAAACGGATAGCACTCTAAATGGGTATACATACCCGACATGGCGTAAATGTTCATATAATACATTCCGTAGCTGCCTGATATATGTATTTTTCGGTTCATGGAAGTGCCCGCATACGCCGTATTGTCAATAAACAGCCCCGAATCCACTACTTTACCGTAATAATCCCTTATATCATAGCGGAGCGAAAAGCTTACATCCTTTGATACAAGGTTGGAAACGTTAAGGTTCAAATCAACGCTTTTTCCCACAAACACGGTGGAGTCCTCTGTATTTGCGGTTGCGGGGAATACGCCCACCGCGTAATCAGAGCCGCGCCCGCGGAAAAGCGCATAATAATTATCGTTTTTGCCGCCCGAAACGGTAGCGGGAACTAAATCATAGCTCACCGTGTAATTTACGCCCTTGCCCTCGCTGAACGAAAGCGGAATATTTACCTCGGGGTATTCGGGCGAATATATAAATTCATCCTCGTTTTCGGTCTTTAAAAATGTGTAAAGCCTGTGGTTTTCGTCAAATTCAAGCACCGTTGCAACCGATTCGCTTATCTGATACGGATAATCGCCGTTTGCGGGGTATTTCCATTTCCCCACAACGTCCGCTTTTTTAAGCTTGTATTTCTGCATTACTCCCCGTTCGGTATACGAGCTTTCGGGGGACGCCGCGTATCTGTCCGATTTATAGCTTATATGCTGCGAAACATTTATTGTGCTGTCCTTAAATGTGTAGGTAGTAATAAGCTCCGAGTCCGCCGCGGAAACGCCGCCGAGCGAGTAGTATACCTCAAGCCGCATAAAGCCGTCCGACATACTGCGCTCAAAATCCCTTATTCCGCTTACCGATACCAAATCGAGATTGTTTTTATTGCGCAGCGCAGGTTTTCCCGCACCGCTTAAAATATCTATGTAATCCCCGTTGTTTTGGTCTATCAGGGCTATTACCTCATTGCCGCTTTCGGTAATTCCGTAGGCGTAGGTCATACCCTTGTAAAAAAATTTCAGGTCTTCGCTTTTCGCAAGCTGAGAAACACCGTACACCTTTGTATAATCGGGGTAATTTTCCTGCGGGGCGGGTTTTATCTGTGACGTCGTATCCGAAAAGCTGCCGTCGTTCTTTTTCCCGTCAAAGGATATATTATCGGACGGTATATCCTCGCTGCCGCCGCTCTCTGAGCTGCTTTCCTGCGTAGAGGTGTTCTTTTTCGGGGTATCGGTTTTTTTATTTTTGCACCCCGCGCCCGATAAAAGCAGAATTGCGGAAAGAAAGCAAATTAAAATTCTTTTAAGCGTTGTTTTCATTTTTCAATATCTCCTTTCCGCACCTTATCCCACAAGTCCCGTGCGTTCTATGCCCTGAATGAAAAATTTCTGACACCCGAGAAACATAACAAGCAGCGGTGCCATTCCCATAAGATACCCCACGCTTACCAAAAGCCCGGTGTATGCGTCAGATACGGTAGACCAGCCGCCCAGATATGTAGTAACAAGCACCCCGAGCGAATCGAGCTTTTGCGCTATAAGCCCTAATTCGGAAGCGTAAACCGAAACGTAAAAGGTATCGTTCCATTGCCATACAAAGGTTAAAATAAAGCAAACCAAAACCGTGGGCACTACGTTCGGCAGCATTATTGAAACAAAGGTTCTCGCTACATTCGCCCCGTCAACCTTTGCCGCCTCTTCAAGCTCATACGGCATACCGCGAAAGGTCTGGCGCGTAAGGAATATGAAAAGCCCCGCGCGTATACCCGTTCCCGTAGCCGCCGTAAGCAGAAAGGGCCAGACGGTGTTAAGCACGTTTATTCCCTTGCCGCCGGTAAAAAGCTTTATTATTCCCAAAAAATCAAATCCCTGAAATTGGGTGAGCAGCGTAACCATATATGTTTGCGGCGGAATAACCAGCGTGCCTATAACTAACGCGAATATTATTCCCCTGCCCTTAAACTTAAACCGTGCAAAGCCGTACGCCGCAAGGGTGCAGGCGGATATTTGCAAAAGGGAGACCGCGCCGCACAAAAGAAATGTTTTTAAAACCGTTTTCCCGTAATCGAGTATTGAAGCCACGGTTTTAACGTTTTTCAGCGTAAAATGCCGCGGAACCCATTTTACCGTAAGGTCCTTTAAGTCGCCCCTGTCCATAAACGCCACGGAAAGCTTGGATAAAATAGGATAAAGTATAACGTAGCTTATGCCTATAAGCAATATCAGCCGCAGCGCCGATATACACAGGCTTACCGCTTTTTTCCGCGCCGTATCGGAGCAGAGGGTCTTTTTTAAGCCGATTGGCATTTGAGCCTTTCCCCTTTCACAAATTTTAATCGTCATAGTAAAACAGCAGTCTTGAAACGGTTACCGCAACTATTCCGAGTATCACGGCAATTGCCGCAAAATATATCCACCCCATAGCCGAGGCAATGGAAAATTCCTGCTTATTGAAGGACATATTGCTTATCATCGACATTATTCCGTTGCCGTCGGCGGTAAAGGAATCTATAATGGTGTATATAAGGCAGGTGTATATGGTAGGCCCCGCCATGGGAAAGGTTATCTTCCAAAAGCTTTCCCACGCGGTAGCTCCCTCAACCGTTGCCGCCTCATAAAGCGACGGCGAAATAGAGCCCGTTCCCACTATCATTACAAGTATCTGTATTCCCGAATCGTTTATAATACCGTAAACCTTATCCGCAATACCCACAATGCTTTCGGATACGGCTTTATCTATTCCTATATTCTGCAAATACTCCGATATCTGCGAGGTAAACGAGGCGGTGGCTACGCCGAAGGTGTCCTTGTAGTCGGAAAAGCCGTTCATTCCCGTTTCAAGCTGCGTTTGGGTCTGCGCCAGCGTTATTATTACCGGTATAAACATAATCAGCTTAAAAAACGTGCAGCCGCGAAATTTCGCATTAAGCACCGACGCCACAAAAAAGCTGAATACCATTATAAGCGGCGTTGTAAGCAGCATATTAAGCACCGAGGAAACCACCGTTTGCCTGTACTCGGTATCTACATACAGCGCATATTTGTAATTTTTTAAGCCCTCAAAGCCTTCCGCCTTATACCCCGCAGCGCCGAAGGAAATATCGGTCACGCTGAATAAAAAGGATTTTACAACCGGAATAATGAAAAACATTGTAAGCCCTATAAGCAGCGGCAATATAAACAGATAACCGTTTAACGCCTCTTTTCTTGCAAGTCGGCTTTTGATTTTCGCACCCGAAGTTTTCAAGCTGTTTTTCCCTCCCGATTTTTTATTTTATAACCGTAAAATCATACGGCTCGGCGCTCGCGCCGTTATATGTTATCTTATCGTTTCCGTAATTTACCAAAACCGTAACGCCGTTTTCGTATTTCACCTCGGCTGCGTTGTCAAGAACTGCCTTATGCCCCGTTATAACGCTGCCGCCCACAGCCTTATAAAGCTCCTTAAGCCTTGTATAATAGGCCTTTGCCTGCTTTAAGGTGTCGCAGTAGTTGCGGTTATAGTAATTCTCCGCGTTATCCTGCAAATTGGCGGCAGAGGAATATATCCACGAAAGCTGCAGTTCCGCGCCTAACTCTGCGGTTTTAAGAAATTGAGTTTGCATATCGTCAGATGTGTTGACAGGCTCTGTTACAATGGGCAGCACGCCGCGCAAAACTAACCCGTAAAACGGCACGGTTTTGCTGAATATGCCGTAATCGCTGCTGCTTACCGGAATATTCCGCACACCCGACAGATATTTAAAGGCATACGCCCCCGCGTTATCCGCCGAAATATCGATTTTTCCCGACAGCTTTTCAAGATATTTTTCCGTGCACACACGCGCCTTGTACCTGTCAATTTGTCTGCTTCTGCCGAGGTCGCTGTTAATATACGCACCTATATCCCTTACGGTAAGCGCCGTTATGCCGCGTTTTTTGCAGCTTTTAAGCACGCTGCCGGAGTTTTTTTGCAAAACCGAGGGAGAAAGCTGAACCAAAGCGCCGCTTTTAATCGGTAATCGCGATATCGGGTCGTATTCGTAAATTTTCACCTCTTCATCGCTTACCGAGTGTGAAATTGCCTTTTTTGCCGCCTTGCTTTGCCGCAGCGCATAGTAAGAGAACGAGACGTTCCCGCAAAGCTTTTTAAGCTTTTTTAAATCTGCCGAGCTGCCGAGAACGGCGGACGGCTTTATTTCGGCGGCGCTTTTTTGCAGCTTTCCGCCTTCAAGCGCGTTTGTAAAGGTTATATTTACGTTATCCTCGCCCAGCTCCTCTAAAATTTTTGCCGCCTTTTTATAATCGGTAAGCGGGGTCAGCGTGTTATAGGGGAAGCCCAAAAATTTCTTTTTTACAAGCGCCGTGCCTATAAATTCTATATTAAGCGCCCCTGTTTCTTTTTTCGCGCTCGGCTTCAAGCCGCCGTTTTTAAGCAATATATTGCGGTAAAGGGCGGCAAAGCCGTCGTACGCAGTGTATTCCTCCGTGAAATGATAATTGACCTTTATATTCCCCGAAAAAATATTTTCGGAGGTTGCAATAAACATATTGCTGTCGCTTTTATTTGCGCTTATGTTTACCGAGTCCGAGGTAAACAGGGTGAAAAATGGGAAAATGTTGTTATAGCTGTTCGATTTCCCCGAAATATCCGCGCCTATGCCCGCGCACTCGTATCCGCTTTCTATTTCCGCCAAAAAGCCGCCATTTCGGTTTGAAAGGGCAAACACGGGCAGCGTAAGCTCGCGGCGCTTGGGTTCTGTTTCGGTTTTTATCACGGCGCTGTCGTCCCCGAAAAATGTGCGCCAGTATTCGTTTGAGCTAAGCCTGCCGTTATTGAAATCAATTACCGCGCCGCAGCCGTCGGGCACAAGCATATAGCCGTTCTCGTCTGTTCCCGCCGCCCCGAAAAAGGGCAAAAGCTCAAGCCTTACGGGCTTATAGTCCTCACTGAATTTTACGGTCTTCGGGTCGCATTCAACCAAAAAACCGCTGTCGGTCAGTTTGTAAACCAGCGTCAGCTCAAAGCTTGCCGAGGGCGTGTATGTATTCTCCACGCTGTTTTCATCGCAATCCCTTTGCAGATCGTCAAGCGTGTAGCCTATCTTCTCCAAAATGCTCCAGATCTCCTCGCCGAGGTAATCCGGCAGCTGCCCGCGCACGTAAATGTCATGGTCGGCAATTGCTGGGAAATTAAGCTTGACCGTTTTGTAGCTTTCCTTATCAAGCTCCGATTTGCTGTAAAGCGAATATCTGTTTAAAAGCGTTTCCCTGTCGCCGCTGTCAAGCTTCGGCAATATCTCCTTTTCCATACGGCTGCGGGATATAACCTGCGGCAGCTTGTTTATGCTGAACTTCTGCTCGCCCAATTTATAGGTCACGCAAAACGCGCCGTTTTCGGTTTTGTGCTCGGTCTGACCGAGCTTGGTTGAATTTGAGTAGCTGTCCGTTGCTACAAGCGATTCGCCGCTGTAATAATAAAGTATCGCCTGACTGTTCAGGTTGTATTTTTCCTGCGAATCCGCAAGAGAATCGCTTTCTCTGTTCTGCGGGTTTGAGTACCATATATTCCCGCCCGTGCCGACGGCGATTTCATCCGTTTCCGAATTGTAAAGTAAAGCATAACTGCCGTTTTCAAGCACCTTTTCAAAGCCAACGGGCGCATTTCCCTGCTCGGCTTTTGCCGTAAATAAAGGAACGGCAAGCACGACGCAAAGCGCAAGGCATATAATTTTTTTCTTCATTTTATCCTCCGTTCTGCCGCCCTTTTTAAAGCCTGTAAAGTATTTCGCGCACTACCGAAAGCACCCAAACGTAAACCTGCTGGCACAAATTTATAAAAAGTATTCCTATAACCGCAATAATCAGCATAATTACAAGCGTTCCCAAAAAGGTTAAAATGCTTTTGGTCATTGTAAAATCCTGTATCTGCATATTGGCTATAAGCAAAAGCGCCAGCGACCAAATTATCGCCACGGTGTTTATAAATCCGTAGAACGACGCTTCCTCGTTGGTAATAATATTGCTGAGCGCCGCCATGGGGAGATTTATGAGTATTACGGGGGTAAGGCTGTACATTACCGAGGTGAATATTTCGCCGAAAGTCCCCTTGCCGTCAAGCAGAGTTGTAAGCGCCCAGTTTGAGGTGCAGTAAAGCACGGTAAGCCCCACTATAACCGCCGCCAACAGCCACACCGAAAAGCTTTCGAGCGAAACGCTTGAAAAAATATAACCTGTGGTATATATTCTTACGGCGGTTGTAACTATTAAAAGCATAAAAAGCACAAGCCCCGTTTTATAGGTCGCGCGTTTTTGCGACTTCATAAACCAAAAGCCGTCAAACGGGTGCGAATAAATGCTGAATGTGTATTTTAAGCTTTCCGCCAGCCTGTTCAACTCCGTTTCCTCCTTTTAAAGCGCCGCCGCAGGCTTATGAACACCGCCGCCGCAACAGCTGCCGCCGTTATTATGAGAATAATATGTATATTACCGAATATCCATTCGCTGCGCAGTTCCTTTACCGCCTTTGAATACATATTTCTGTTGTTTGCTTTTCTGAACTCGGCTTTTGCTTTTCCGTATTCCGAATTATTAAAATATATCTGACCCAAGGAGTTATGCGCAAAATCGCAGCCGCTGTTAAGCGCAATCACCTTGTTCCAGTAATCGAAAGCGGTATCGTATTCAAGCCGCCTTTCGTAGTGAATGCCCGTGTTTATCATCTCGGCATAATCGGTAGCGCCGAAAACCGTAATTCCCCCGGTTTCGCTGTCCAGCACGGCTATACGGCTGTTATCGCCGAGGTAGGTAAGCGCCGCAGGGGCTGAAAACCCGCCTGTCTGATCGCTTAGTGTGCCGAAATTGTAAAGCATATATCCGTCGTTATCATAGCAGAATACCTTGCCGCGCTTGTAATCAAGGCAGGCGTAAATATTATCGCTGCCGGCTGCAATATCGCTGAAGCTGCTTTTCCCCGCCATACTGCCGCTCCAAATCGTCCCGGGGTCGCCCGCCACGCCTATGCGCGAACGGTTTCTTATAACGTCCGTGCCGCCGGGGTTAAGCCTTTTTACCATAGCGCCGTTTTGCGCGGTATAAGCGGTGGTAAGCAGAAATCCCGAGCTGTCAATATCAATACCCGAAAAATCCTGCGGTATAAGCTGCAGCATGGTCTTTCTCTGCTTTTTGGTTGAAAAGCGTCTCCAAAACAAATCCCACGCCGAGGTAGAAACGGTATTGCTGCCGAAAAAGCCTAAAAATTCGCCGTCGGCGTTCATATTTATAACGCCCTCATACGTTCCGTCGCCCACCACGTACAAAAGTCCGTCGGAATCTACGGCTACCGCCGCCGGCTTAAACACAAAGCCCTGACCCAACGCCTCTGCCTTTTGCACCGTAATAAGCCTTGAAACCTGCCCGTTTTCCCTGCTTGCAGCGATAATGCGGGCATGCAGCGTATCGGCTATGTAAACGGTATCCGCGCTTACAAAAATCCCCTTCGCGCCCGATATATCCCTGTTTTCCTCGGTTTCATCGGGAAAGGAAAAATTAAAAACGCTTTTAAGGGAAAAGTCGGAATTTAAAGCTACTACCCTGCTGTTTCCCGAATCAAGAATATAAAGGCAGCCGTCGCGGTAAAATACGTCAGCCGCGTTTTTGAAATCGCTTAAACCCAACTCCCCCGCGTAAACTACCCGCTCGGGCAGATAAGCCTGCGGCGCGTATATAAGCTTGCCTGTTTCCTCGGAATAATTGTAATTCACATAAGGGGCATCGGCGCTTACAAATAAAGTGCTGAAAGCCGACAGACAAATAAAGAATATACTCAGTATTTTGATTATCCTCTTCATTTAATCTACCCCTTTATACCGGAAGACGCCATAGTATCTATAATGTTAGACTGCATTACTATAAAGCACACCATCGGTACGGAAACCATAATAAGCGAAATTGCCGCGCCCGCGCCGGTTCTTTCAATTCCGCCGACCGCTATTTGCGAAAACGCCTGCGTCAGGGTTTTGTATACCTCGCTGTATGTATTGGCGCTTTGCGCGCCCCAAAGCGACTGAATGGAAAGAATTATAAGCGTGAGCCACGCGGGCTTTAAAAGCGGCATTGCAATTTTAAAGAAAATTCTAAGCTCGCCCGCGCCGTCAATTCTACCCGCCTCCAAAAGTGTGGGAGAAATGGCGCTTTCCATAAACTGCTTCATAAGGTACAGCCCCATGGTAGATACAAGCACCGGCAAAAGCATACCCGCATATGTGTCTATAAGACCCAATTTCGCAAAAATTATCGTTGACGGCACGGCGGTTACCGTGCTGCTGAACATAAGCGAAAAAACTATTATTTTAAAAACAAATTTGCTGCCGGGAAACGGTATCATGGCAAGCGAATACGCGCAGAGCGACGCCAGTATTATCTGCCCCGCAGCGCCCGTTACCGTAAGAAAGACCGTGTTGAAAACATACCGTGAAAACGGCATTGCCGTTTCGCTTAACAAATTGAACATTGTAACAAAATTAGAAAGCGTAGGGTTTTGCACAAAAATTCTCGGCGGAAAACGGAAAAGCTCCTCTATCGGCTTGAATGCGTTATTTATGATGTATATAAACGGAATCAGCATAAATATACCGATAACCGCTATAAAAAGAAACATAACGGCGTTTCCCGCTTTGCCCCTTTTAAATCTCGTGCCCGAGTGCGACATATCTGTTCTTCCCCCCAACTGCCTTTGTTTACCTGCCGATTCTTGAAATAAATTTACCCGAAAGCCTGTTTGCCGCAACCGTAAGCAGGAAAAGCACCGTAGCCATAGCGCACGCCATGCCCAACTCGTACCGCACGTTTGCGTAGTCCTCCATATGCAGCACCACGGTGTGCGCGCCGTAGTTCGGGCTCGGGTTTCCGAACAGCGCGCTGCTTACAGCCCCCACGCTGAACGAGCCTGTTATTGAAATAAGCGCCGAAAAGAGCATTTGCGGGCGCAGCGCGGGCACAGTGATATACCAAAGCTCCTGTACGCGGTTTTTAACGCCGTCAACCGCCGCAGCCTCATAAAGGCTCACATCTATACCCCTGAACGCCGCAACGTAGGAAAGAAAGCCCGTTCCGAGACTTCCCCACAGCGTAACCGCCAGCAGTATTCCGAACATATATTTCGTATCCGAAAGCCATTGCACCGGCTCTGTAATAATACCGAGCTTTGCAAGCGCGTTATTTGCAAAGCCGTAGGAATCGCCGCTGAATATAAGCTGCCATATAACCACCGCGCCGCCCGAAAGCGAGGGCGCGTAAAACACAAAAGTAAGCACCGCGCGCATAATAGGCGGAAAATCGTTTATCATCCATGCCACAATAAGGCAGGCAAGCATGGAAAGCGGCGCGGAAATCACGGCAAAAAGCAGTGTAAATTTAAGCGCATTTATGAATATTTCGTCCTTTAAAAACAGGCGAAGATAATTTTGCAGCCCCACAAACTCGGGCGGATTTAAAATGCTGTAGCGTGTAAAGCTTATAACCACCGCCGTGAATACGGGTATTACAACAAATATGAAAAACAGCGTCAAAAAGGGAAGTGCAAAAAGCACCGAAACTCTATGCTTTTTCCAATTTGAGGAAAAATTACCGCTCAATTAAAACACAAACCTTTCACTTGCCGTCAAGCCCGAATTCCTCTCGCTTGTAGGCTATTTCGTCGTCTATTGTCTTCGCAAAGCCGTGCAGTGCGTTCCCGGGTATTTCACCCCGGTACAAAACCTTGTTAAGCGCGTTTGTAAGATAACGCGATACATAATACCCGCCCGGCGCATTGGGCACGCCCACCGCAAATTCGCCCTGCTCCTTTATAAGCGCGCAAACCTCTGCCGGGTAGCCGAGCGTTTCAAACGCCTGCAAATTCGCCGTGTTGTATCTTCCCGACTGTCCGAGCGCCATTTCAAGCCGCTTTGCGTATGTCGCCTGAATATCGGCTGAGGTCCACCATTTAAGAAAATCCCACGCGGCGTCCTTCTTTTTCTCGTTTAGTATCACGGCGTACGTGCCTGTTGCGGCAACGCTGCGGTCAAGCGCGTTTTCCCTGTATGTTCCCGGAATCATTGCAACGCCCCACATATTCTTTATTTCAGGGGCTAAAACATTCAGATTGTTATACATTGAGTAGTCCGCTATCATAAGCGGCATTTCACCCGTTCTGAAACGCTGCTGCCCGTTAAAGGAAATGGGCGATTTATACTCGGTAAACCAGCTTGAAAAGGTGGTAAACGCCTCAATAGAGTTATAATCGGCAACCGTGCCCGCGCTTAAATCACTGTTGTAAAGCGTTCCGCCCTTTTGGAACAGCAGCGTTAAAAACGAATGTATGTCGGACGGTACTCCGAACTCAAGGTTTTTCTTTTTAAGCGCCGCCATTGCCGAAATTACACCGTCCCAGTCCCGCGGGAGCTTTATACCCATATCCTCTAAAATATCCGTGCGGTAAAAAAGCATTGGGTATGTCTGCGTAAGCGGCAGCGCGTATGTATGCTCGCCGTAGGTCACGGGCACAGCCGCGCTCTCCCTGAATCTGCCCGCCACCTCTTTATAATCGGCAAATTGCGCAAGATCCGCAACCGCTCCGCGGTAGGCGTAATTCATTACGGCGTCGGGGGCTACGCCCAAGCATATATCGGGCGCTTTTTTTGCAATTATAGCCGAAATAAGCGAGGTTGTAACCAACTTTACCTCAACCCTTTGCCCCGTGCTCTCGTTATACGCCGCGCGAGTAAGCTGATTAACAACGGCATGCTGCGCCGCGCCCGAGCTTATCCATACGGTTATAACATCCTCTTGCCCCGAGTGGTTTCTGTATTCATCGGTAAAAGTGTAAAGAAAGGATTGCAGGCTGTATTTAAGCGCTTTCAAAAATCCGGGCTTTGCGGGGGCAATGCTTTGAGCAGCTCCCGCAACGGTTATATAATCAATGCTCAGCGGCTGCGACTTTGCCTCGGTAAGCCAGTTGCCGAGCGACGATATGTTGGATTTGAAATCGGCAAGCGAGCTTGTAAGATTGTAAGGGTCGTCTACAAACTCTGCCAGCTGTTTTTTAACCGTGCCTATTATTTTAGTGCCCGAAGACCCGCCGCCCGTTATTTCGGATATTTTATCGAATAACCGCTCTAATTCCTCACGCTCGGTATCAAGCAGCTTTATTGTATCGGGAATTACCTCTTCCAAGCGGTAATCCCGCAATGTATCGGGGTTTGAGCCAGTCACCATTATAATGCTGCGGTATGCGGTATTAAGCCCGCGCACCGCTTCTTCAAGATACGGCAGCACCTCGCCCAGCCTGCCTATAACCGTTTCCATTCTTAAAACGTGGCTGCCCTTTGTTAAATAAAACGCCATGGGCTCGCCGTTTTCATCGCTTAAAATCAGATTGTTATATGCGGGCGAATAGGCAAATTCCGTTTCTTCAAGCTCGCTATAGGGATCTGCTCCGTCTATTGTTATTCTGCGGTAGCTGTTCATACCGATTTTGGTGCTTTGTCGGTATTTAACCGCTATTTTGTATAACCCGTCCTCGGGGGCGTTAAATTCCCATTCAAGGTACTGCCCCGGGCTGCTCCATGCAGAGCCGCCAATTGCGTTGAGATATTTTTTATAGGGGCTTGAGGGGCTTACCCCCGCGCTTGACGCGTCGTTTATCGCATAAAGCGACGCGTCCGATTTATATACCGCGCTTTCGCCCTCTATTATTACGGGCTCTCCATTATAGGCTTCGCCGTGCAGCTCGGTCTTTGCCTCGGTATAGGCTTTGGGCGATATGTAATTTTCAAATACCAAGCCCGAAATTTTAATGCTTTCGGCGTTTTGGTATATATCCACCCTGTTTTCGCCCGCGTTCAGATAAAAGTATAAAATGCCGCCGTAATACTCGGAATTATCTCTAAGATAAACGGTCTGCTCCGCGCTTACCTCGCTTTGCTCGGGAATAGTATCGTTTGTAAGACCCTTTATATCCTTTTCGGCGTTTTCCCACCGCCGCATAAGATTTATTGCCGCCGCCTCTCGGTAGGGAACTTTGCCGTTCACCGCCACCGCAACCGACGGATACTGACCCTTAGACTCTTCCACCCTGTACGTCAGCTTTACTGCATACAGTCCTGCGGCGCTTACCCTTACGTGTGCGGTGTGGGTCTGCCCCTGCCGCAGCTCCGCACTTTGGTTTTCCGCCGCAAACGAGCCCTCGGGATATGTATTTTCGACTGTTTTCAAATAATTCAGGTATGCAGGTTGTGATGAAGCGTCCGCTGCGGTATAGCTGCCGTTATCGCCGTTCGGCAGAGCCGCCGCGCCGACATACGCCGCCTGCAACAGCAAAACCGCAGCGGATATAAGCGCGAAAATTCTGCTTTTTATTCTCACTTTCATCACATTCTTCCGTAAATTATTTGAAAACCGCCGATAATTCGGCTACCGGGATATAAACCCATTTATATCCCGGTAGGTAAAAGCCTTAAGGCTGATAGCCCGCCCAGACCTGGTTAAGCTCTGCCGCAGCGTCCGCCGCAACCGACGCCGCATACGCCTGCGGGCTTTGGTCGGTATCTACGCCGAGCGCGCCCCAAGCAATATTATTGGTTATAAAATCGTACTTTGTAGCGTCAAGCTCAAAATTACGCGACGCTATGTTGGTCATTTCCTTTGCGGTGTTAAGCGACTGCGAATCCCCGAAGAATTTCTCGTGATAATCGCTCCAGGTCTGTTTCCATGAATACGGATATATCCAGTCGTACAGCACCTTTGATATTTCTTTCGGGTTTTTAACGGTTGCGGGAATTATCCAGCCCTTTCCGCAGTAGGATTTATACACCTCGGTGTAATCCTTTGCGTTTTTGCCGAGCGGCAGGAATGTAAAGCCCGCATTTGCCGAGCCCAAGCCTTCCATATACGCGGTGCCGTTATAGTAAGGCCCGAATATCATTGCCGCAAAGCCCTTTTTCCATGTGCTTTCGCTGTCGGTCAGGTTGCCGGTGGTAACGTTTTCTTTATTGAAAAGATCCTTTGCAAACTGCATTGCCGTAAGCGCCTTTTCCTCGCTTAAAACAAGACTGTGCGAGCCGTCCTTATTGGCACGTACAAGCGATACCGGCAATCCGTTTGACTGCAAGAACACTCTAACCGTGCCCTTTTGCATTGCAAAGCCGTAATAGTTCTTTCCGCCGTCGGTTCTCGTCATAGCCTTTGCGCATTCAAGGAATGTGTTCCAGTTCCAGTTGTTTTCCTTAACGTAATCAGCGGGTGTTTTTACGCCGAATTTGGAGAAGAGCGCCTTATTGAACCACAGCCCGTTGGGCGCGTTTTGCCACGTGCTCGGGAATACCATATAATGCTTGCCCTTGTAGCTTACCATATTCATTTTTTTGCCGTTCAGGGCGGCGTCGTTAAAATCAAAATATGAATCTATCGGGGCAATGTAGCCCTTCATTATCTGCGAGGGCATAAGAAACTCGGTGTTTATACCCACAATGTCCGCAAATTTTACGCCCGCCGAGGCCTGTGTTACCCAGGTCTTGTTGTGTACGTTCGCGTCGGTTATGTACTTAAAGCTAAGCTTGCAGTTATATTTTTTCTCAATTTCCTGTATAAGCTTCTGCTCGTTTTTGTAAACCGCCGTTCCCGGCTGCGAGGCGTCGCCGTAGCTTGATATAACTACCTCTGCGCCTTTCAGGTTTATATCGGTTTTGGTGCTCGGCGCGGCGGCATTATCGCCGAATTTATTGTCCGTACCGTTGCCTGATGTGCCAGATGTTCCCGAAACATACTTGCCCTCGCTGCCCGATACCACTATTTCCTCATCCACCCACGACTCGCTTTGAGTCACCTTTTCGCCGCAGCCCGCAGCCGAAAAAAGCATTGCCGCCGCAAGGGTGAGCGGTAAAATACGACCAATCAGTTTTTTCATAGCTTTACATTCACCTTTCTTCTTTTTCTCCGTTTAATGAATATAATAAGTAAAATCACACCGCCCGTCAGCACTGCAGCCGCTCCCACGGCAATCAGCACCACCGCGTATGTGGGTATTCCGCCCGAAACAAAGGTGGTTATTTTCCGCCGCCGTTTTATTATTTTATCCGACGTACCGGGAATGTAATATCCGTCCGAACCGGGCGTTTCCTGTATATGCTCGCCGACCGAGGCGGTATTTCCGTCCCTGTTCCCGAAAATTTTCAGCAGCTTTGCAAGCCAGCTGTCTTCAAGTAAGCCCTGCCGCTCAATAAAGCTTTGCGAGCTTTTCCTGCTTTCCTGCGGGGCGGTATCAAATTCCGAAGCCGCCTTTTCCTTGAAAAAGCTGTACATTTCCTTATCCAACATTCCGAAAATGTCCTTATCCTTTGAATATACCGCGCCGTATCTGCTGTAAATAAATTTCGGGTTAAGCGCCACTTTCAGCTGTTTGCCGTTTTCAAGCGGCTCGTTTGCGGCAATTTCAAAACGAACCTCATCGCCCTTTTCTATTGCAATAAGCATTTCGTCCAACTGCAGCGAGGTGCTGTCGTCTATCAGCTGCCAGCCGCCGTCCTCGGGGTATACCGTTTCGCAGTTTTTCGTTATTCTGAACCGCGCCGCGGGGAACATATCGGTTTTGAGCATTTTAACGGTCATTTTGTTAAACTGAATGTACCCGTTTGCCTGTGCGGTATAAAGCGCCGCCGCGGCGGGGTTTTCCGCCTTCTTGTATGCGTTGTTGGAAAGCCAGAATTCTCCCGCGCCCGTGGGGGATATACCTATGTAATTTTCCTCTGCCGCTGTCCAATATCTCCAGCCGGAGCGGTAAATTTCCATATTCGTCCATTCGGGGCTTTCTATATTATACGTATACTGCGTTTTCCAAAACGGGCTGAGTTGTAGGTTTATACCCGCCATATCATTTACGAAATTGAAGTTGGATTTTGAAGTCGCAACCGATTCGGTAACCGCAACCGACGGGCTGAAAACTATAATTTCATTGCAGGTCTTCCCGTTATAAGTCTCAAGCACTTCGTCGTCCGCGTCGGTATAAAACTGATATTTTATCTCGTCGGATTTTTTAAGGGAGAGCCGCATTTCGGTGAAATCGGACTTTTTCTTTTCACCCTCAAAAATTTCCCAACCGCTTTCGGGGTATACCGTTTTTCCGTTATGAAGTATTCTGAAATAAACCCTTTGCCCTGCCTGCAAATCGCGGCTTAAGGTCGGTGCGCCCGTAAGCACCGCCTCGCACTCCTTGGGAGAAACAAACCGCAGACTTTCCCCCGCCGTTTCCGTGCGAGAGCCGCTTTGTTTATCAAGCGAGGTAAATACCCTTAATTCAAGCTTATCGCCGTAAACCATATAATTGGGGTTATTGTGCCTGTTTTTATAGGAAATAATGTCGTTCGTAAGCTGGTGTTTATACTCGTTGGCTTTTATTTCCCTCGGCGTTTTGCTTTGCACGCCGCCGTTTTCAAGCAGATCTATAAACTCAAAATTCCATACGCTGCCGCTTGCGGGCGCATTGCTTACAGTATGCCCCGCCTCAAAGTCCAGCCCCGCAAACGGCACAGAGCCGTAAGGCGTGAAGATACTCGCGGTAAAATCGGAATTTGAAAGCTGCTCGGGCGCATACAGCCTGAACTGCGGGGAATTAAGCGCAAGCTCCGCTTTATCGCCGCCCGAAATTTTATCGGAATATATTTGCAGGCTTACCCTGTCGCCCTCCTGCAAATCGAAATACAAAAGCGGAATTTCAATTGCCGTATTTTTATCCGCTCCCGCCGCAAGCTGCCATTCGCCGTTTTCGGGCCATACGGTCTCGCCGTTTTTGAGTAATCGGTAATATATATCGGCGGTTACCGCGTTTGCCGTGCCAAGCCCCGCCGAAAACTCGAATCTCCCGCCGTAGGGCGCTTTAAAGCCTAAGGATATACCGCTTTTTTCCGTAATATCGGCATACAAAAGCTTATCCTCAAACCTGTAGCCGCTCAAATGCTCTTTACTGTAAAGGTGCTTGCCGAACGCACAGTCGTAATAATTCGCGCTTTCGGCACGGAACTTTCCGTTTTCGCGGTTCAATACGCCAAAGCTCCATATGCCGCTGCGGTCGTTATACTCGCCGGTGTAATCTTCATCCGCATACGGGTAATCGAGCGAAGATATAAATATGTTTGAATCGGGCTCGTTTGCCGTGGGATACACGCCTGCGGTGTTTATCGCAATACTGCCGAGGCTTATATTTTCCGCACCCGCAGCCTCAAAAATCAGCCTATCGCCGTTTTCAAGCGTGCAATCGGCATTTACCGTATACGCCGACTCGCCCGCGCCCGAAAATAATTCTTCCTCTGTTCCGCCGTGCAGCCTTTTAACCGTAAAACTAAAGTTTCCGTCAGCCTGCGGTGCGGCGATAATGCTTGTTTTGCCGTATCTTATGGGGTTATAGGTTATTCTCAATGCCCCGCCTGCGGGCAGATAAGCCGCGAATTCCCCGCCCGAAAGGCTTATTCCGCCGCCTGTTTCCCTGCTGTAAAGTCTGCGGGTTCTGTAATCAGCCGTATTAAGCGGATATATATTCCCGCCCGCCGCTATACCGAACTCAAAGCGTTTGCCGTCAAGCCTTATTTCCCCCGCATAGCCGTTTTCCGCGCGTATGAATTTTGCGGGAGCATATGCGGCAATATTTCCGTCGGCATTAGGTGTTACGCTTGCGCCCTTTATAACCGTAGGCGCGCCGAGCGATATTTCAAGGGGAGAAACCGCCGTTTCGGCAAAAAGCTCAAATTTCAGGCTTTCATCCTTTTTAAGGAAAATTTCGCCGCTTAAATTTATTTTTTCCGTTCCCGCCGGAATTACTTCCGGGTCGTTTACGGTCTTATCGCCGTGTAAAAGCCTGTAGCGCACATTCCCCTCGCCGAGCGTTCTTGCAAAGGTATATCCGTAATCGTAATACCCGGTCTCGGGCGCTTTAAAGCAAAGCGCCGCGCCGCTTTTTTCGCTTTCAAGCTTTAAAATAATTTCGTCGTTTTTAAAAATATATCCCGCGCCCGTGCCGATTTCGCTGTTATAAACCAATCCGCCGAGCCTTGAAGAGAACATATTTCCGTTTAATGTCTGTGAATTTTTATCTATAAGGTCAAAGCTCCAAACATTGCCCGCCTGATCGTACGCGCCGTTATATACCTTGCCGCCGAACGGCCGCGTCCACAGCGTCGAGTAATACCCGTTTCCCGGCAAATTAGAGGTATTCGCTTTTTCGGTAACGGTCAGCTTAACATCCCCGAGCACAGTCTCTGCAGGCTGCGCCTTATTAACATAATGCTCCAGCCTTACGGTATCGCCCGCTAAAATTTCAATGCTTTTGGCAAGCGCTCCCGTTTCTTCCGACCAACCCGTTTCGGGATATATCTGCTTACCGTTTGCAAGCACCCTGAACCTGCCGTTTCCGCCCTCGGGATTTTCAAACGAAAGCTCCGCAACCCCGCTTTTGGGCGATAAAAACGTAAACGCCGTTCCGTATTTTGCAGAAGAGTTTGTTACTATTGTCGCCGAGCCGCCGTTTATATCGGTGCGGTAGCCTATGCCGCTGCTTTCGTATTCGGTGAAATATCCGTCCCGCCCCGAGTAAGAGGTAAAGGCAAGGTCGCGGGCGGTATCTTCGGTATCAAACGCCGATATGTTAAAGCGGTTTGAGCCCGAGCCGTAATATCCCTTGCTCTGCGCCGTTTCGTTTCTGAAACGGTCGGTATATGCCGCCGCGCTGTACTCCGTTATTTTATCACTGCCCGCGGCTGCCGTTTCGGTTTTCACAAGCGAGGTATTGCAAAGCCTTATTTCAACCTCGCCGTCGGTCTTATCGGCAAATTCGGCATATGCTTCAAGCCGCAGCTTTTCGCCCGCTTTCAGCTCCGCCTCGGTGCAATCGGGAGCTATCTCCGCATAGTATCCGTTCGCAGCGGTGCAGGAAACAACGTGCCATTCGCCGTTTATCGGCCACAGGGGAGATAATTCTCCGCCCTCCTCTTCCTTTAGCACGCGGTAGTAAATATCGGCGTTTCTTTTGCAGTTTTCGGTTTTTATAAGGCTTGAAAAATCATAAACGCCGCTTTCCTCCGCCTTAAAGCCCAAAGACATTCCGTAATTATGGTCGCCCGCATTTACAAACTTATAGGAAAGCGTTGTGTGCGTTTTTCCGTTATCATCATAACCGAAGGTGTATCCCGTGCCGGTGCTTTTATTTGAAAGGGTAAAGCCGTTTTTGCTCTGCACGTCATGCCCATATACCACGCTTATGCTTTTATCGGCTTCACTTCCGCGGTATGTAAGCGATTTCAGGAATAAATTCATATCCGTAACGGCGCAAAAATCACTGAAATATAAGTTGTAATTGCTGAATGTAACCTGTTTCTGACTTCTTGAATATGTATTTTTCGCGCTGTCGTAGCTTATTTCGTAAAGCTGCTCCACGGTAAGTATAAATCTGTGCTTTGTATCGCCCTTAAAATAGCTTGATTTGAAAAGCGCGGACGGAATTATAACCCACCCGCTTTTGAATTGCGGATATTTAAGGCTGTTGAATCTTGTATTTCCGCCGGTGCCGCTTTCAAAAACCTCGCCGTCGTCCGTCACATAATAAACGGCAACGTTGCTCCCCGAGTAGGAATCGTTATTTGTGGTGTCTATAAGCGGTTTAAATGCAGGCGAAAGCCACTTACCGTTTTCCCCGTCCAAGCGCTCCTGCCCAAACCTGAAAGCTAACGCCTTTGTATCCTCGCCGAAACTTAGGGTATTTCCGCCGCCGAAAATAAGGTTTACCCAGCCCGCCTTTTCGTCGGTATAGTAAAGCGCCCGCGTTCCGTCCTCAAATTCCTTTACACCCTTGAAATTCGCGGTGTTGCTTTTGCTGTCACCCTTTATAAGTGTTTTTTCGTTGCCTGCTTTTCCGTAGGTAAAAAAGCTGCCTATTGCGGAGGATGATATTCTTTTGCCGCCCTTAAAGGCGTTTATCTGCACAAAATACTCGCTGTTTTCTTTGAGCCCCGAAATATCCGCATATGTATCGGCGGTTATAAAGGGCGAGCCCGCAATAAATGCGTTTCCGCTTAAAACGCTCACTCTGTATTCGTCCGCGCCGTCTGCCACGTTCCATTTAACGCGGGCGCTTTTCCCGTCCTCCGCCGTTTCGGCGGCAGGCTTTGAAAAATCCTCGTTCTCCGTTTCAAACGCCGTAGCGCCCGTTCCGAAATCCTTACCCTGAAAGGACCAATCGGAGCTTTCGTAAAAATCCTTTACAAACCCGCCGTTTTTTGAAACAGCGCCCTTCAGTGGGTAATACACACTCGGAGTATTCTGCTCAGGCTGTGCGCCCGCAATAAAAAGCCCTATAACCGAAGAAAGCGCCACCGCCGCGCCTATGACAATGGGCAAGGTATGTGATATACCGTTTTTGAAGCTGCCTTTAATTTGTTTAAACAATCCGACGCATCCTTTCGTTTTGTTATTAAGGAATTTATATGCCGCTTAGAGGGTGCTGCAAATGTATACTTTTTCCTATTTTTAAAAAACACATCCGTTTTTAAAACAAACGGGCTTTAAGCCGCCGTTTTTTCGGTTTATTTAGGTCAATTAGTTTATTTTTTCATATTTATTATCTATAATATGTTGACTTTTTGTTTATTTTATTTTATCATAAGTACATACACTTTTCTTGCAAAAAGGTGTCTTAAAAGTTTAAAAACGTGCAAAATAGGAGACGAAAATGCTCAATTACATTATCGATTATCTGAATTTTCTTTATAAATACGGATTAACGGTTACTCTGCACGGTTCAATAAGCATTTGCGAGGAGCTTGTACCGTATTTCACACATCAGAATCCGTACTGCCACTTTATAAAAAGCCTGCAAAACGTTAATATCTGCGCTTTCCGCCAGGGCAAGGTTTACGATCGGTGTAAGTTCGGTGAGTTTTTCGGCACATGCTTTGCGGGAGTCAGCGAATTTGTGTACCCGCTTTCTCACAAAAATAACATTGTAGGCTTTGTGTCGGTCGGCGGTTATTTCAGCAGCACCGAGGAAAGTCGGAAAAAGGTGGCGCATTTTTCCGAAAAATACCACGCGGAGCTATCCACGCTTGAAGAGCTGCAAAGGCAATACCTTAAAAAGAGCATACCCGATAAAAAAATTATGGACGCTCTCATTCACCCGCTTATATTTATGCTTGAAGCATATTATGACAACTTTGATCTAAAGCGCGTGGAATACGATACCGTTTACAGACTTATGCTGAACTACATATCGGAAAATTACCACAACCACATTACAATGCAAACGCTGGCAGAGCACCTGAATTTCAGCGTTTCCTCATTAAGCCATATTTTCAAAAAGAACTGCGCAAAAAGCCTGCCGGAATATATTCTTTCCCTCCGGCTTAACGAGGCAAAAACCCTTTTAAAGGAAAGCAACACCTCTATTATAGAAATATCCAGCTTTTTGGGCTTTTCAAGCAGCAACTATTTTTCAACCGTTTTTAAAAAGCATTTCGGCATAACCCCCAGGCAATACCGCACAAAGCACACCTGGGTTTATTACGGCACAAAATAGCTTTGCCGCAAGCCTTAAATTTTACGGCTAAGGCTTTATTAAGACAAAAAAGGCAGCTGCCGTAATCGGCAACTGCCTGAGCGTGTCGAAAAAATCGACACGCTCTTGGACGGGAATGCCATTCGCTCGAAAATCAAAGATTTTCGGACTGCACTCTATCCCCGCCAATACCACCCCAGCGCCCTTGAAAAACCGCTTATTAAGCGAAAAATCGCTTAATAAGCGGTTTTTCCGCCGCGCATGTCAGCGGAAAAACGAAAAATGCGGCGTAAACGCCGCAAAAATAGAATTTGGGATTTATCGACAGACTGAGGCAGCTGCCGATTACGGCAGCTGCCCGTCTTTGTTTTTTCTGCGATTTTTATTTGCCCGCCGTGTGCTCTGCGAGTATGTTTTTAAGCGCTACAGCCGAGCTTGAATGTGAGCGCGCAACAGTAGTCTTTTTGCCCTTAATGTCATTCATCGCGCACTTTACCATTTTGTGCGATACCGTACCGGTAAATAAAATAAGCAGATCCGGGCTGCCAATTTTCTTCATACACCCGCTCATTTTCGGGTATACCTTTGCCTTGCAGGAATATGTGTCGCAAATATCCATATACTGCCTTACCATACATTCATTTCCGCCTAATATTACAACGCTCATTTTCTGTCATCTCCTGTTTTTTCGGTTAGCTTATGCTAACCTTTTGTTTTATTTTTGGGGCTGTGAAAATACAATATAGATAAATCCAAGTTTGTGAAAAGTATATAATAAAACACATACTTTAGCTTTGCGCAGTAGGGGTATCCAAAGGGGAGTTTGCCCCTTTGGTCATTCAGGAAGGTTCGGAAACCCAATTGAAAGGGTGTCCGACGGTTCTTTCCCCTATTTCTGTCCGTACAGAAATAGGGTGCCCTGCGCGGCATGAGCGCAAAAGACTTAAAAAACATAAAAGCCTTACCTTTTCTCTCCCTCAGTCAGCCATACGGCTGACAGCTTTCCCTGCAAACTCATAATTGTACTTTACAGCCCGTTTTTTATTTCTTTAAAAATGAGAAAAAGCCTTTTTTCTCGTACGGTTCATCCTTTATTGAAACAAGCATATACCCCGTAGCGCCTATTGCCTCGGCAAGTTTTTCTTTATCAAGCGGGCTTTCGGTTATAATTACCGTTTCGCCCTTTGTGTGCGAGGATGAAACCTTTTTCACCTTAAAAGCCGCGCGAACCGCCTCGTTTATATGCGCCTCGCACATACCGCACATCATACCGTCTATTTTAAGAGTATATTTAAGCATTATTCCGCCCCCTTTAAGGCTTCTACCATATCGATTTTGCGGTTTTTACGAGCCACCGCCCAGCTTACCGTAAGCGATACGCCGAAGGTAATAACCAAGCCCGTTATATACGTCAGCGGGCCTATGGCTAATTTAAGCTCATATTCCGACGCCATTGTTACAAGCAGGTAGTCAAGCAGCGCTATTCCGAGCGGTATTCCGAGCACCGCGCCGATAAGCGTTACCCACATATTCTGCCCTATAAGCAACCGCCCGATCTTTTTATCCCTAAAGCCTACCACCTTTAACGTAGCCATTTCGCGGTAACGCTCGGTGTAGCTCATTACGCCCAAATTGTAAAGCACCACAATGCCGAGCACCGCCGCGGCTATTATCAGTATTGCTATCATCATATACATTATATCCATAAATGTATCAAATGAATCTATAATAGCCTGCTTCGACTGTACGGCGGATATACACTCCTCCGATTTAACGTCGGCTTTCTTAGTGTCGGTGTACACCGAATCCGTTTTGAAAGGAATATCAAGCGTTTTCGCGTAATCGGTCGATATAACGATATTTTCCGAAACCGAGCGAATAACGCCCGCAATTTTAAGCTTGTAGGTCTTATCCGAGCCGTAGGGGCTTATTTTAAGGGTATCGCCCGCCGCTAAATCAAATTCGTCCGCTATGCGCATACAAATATACGCGCCGTCCTTTGCGGGGGTCACATATCCGTCCTTTTCGGCGGGGAAACGCACCTTGCCGTGGGTTATATCGTATATATCAAGCGCCACCGCCTTATCGTCTATCTGCACGCTTACCGTAGCGCTGCTGTCGCCCTTGTAGGTATCTATAATTTTTTGAGTCTCCTCATCGGTTGCCGTCTCGCTTAAATAAATTCGGGAGGAATATTTCATAGAGTCATCGTAATAGGTGCTTAGAAATGCGTTCATAGTGTCCCGCATACCCATTGTGCCCACTACTATTACCATACAGCCCACAATGCCCACAAGGCTCATAAGCGTTCTTGATTTGTGGCGCATTATATCGCGCATATTCCAGCGTGTTCCGAAAGAAAAGCGATTCCAAAGCGCGGTTTTTTCAAGCAGCAGCTTTTTCATCTTTTT